>JBKPDV010000129.1:0-5871 GCA_046728075.1 Acidobacteriota bacterium
GAAGAACACCACTGTCGTCTATGAGGCCGCGGGCGACATGGTGAGAATTACGGTGGATGGCATCGACAGCGATGGCAAGCCGGTGCATTCCGAGTGGACCGGCAAATTCGACGGCAAAGACTACCCCGTCACCGCTGATCCGACGTCCGACGCGCGCTCCTACAGGAAGGTCGACGATCGCACGTTGGAGCTGACCGTCAAGAAGGGCGGCAAGGTGACCGTGACTGGTCGCATTGTCGTCGCGGCCGACGGCAAGAGCCGCACCGTCACGACGAGCGGAACCAATTCGAAGGGCGCGAAAGTCAACAGCACCGCCGTTTTCGACAAGCAGTAGCCGGACAGAACCGTTCCGCGCGATTCACGGGGTTGGCCGGCGTGCTCGACCACGCCGGCCCGCTCCGTCCCCCACTTCCCGTTGAGTTGAAAGATAAACTCTCGACGCCGATGCCCGCCCGAGCGGCGGGGCAACGAGAGGACGCAGGGGCCTATCCTCGACGCGGCGCGCCATGGAAACTACACCGCTCCGACTGCTCCTTCCTCCTTGTACAGCGACGCGCCGAGGATGGTGGCGATGATCGCCTGCGCGAGCTCCCAGACGACCCCCAGCGCGTTGAACGGGAAGAGACCCATGTTGACGATGACGACCGTGCATACGAGCGAGCCGAAGAACCAGACGACAACACCCGCGCGCACCGCAGTTCCGGGACCGGCTCCATAGCGCGGCCGGATCGCCGCATAGAGCCAGACCGAAGCGATTCCCATCACAAAACCGAGAATCATCCAGACGGCGATCGTGCCTCCGGACTGCGGGACCGTTTTTCCGAGAGCCTTCATCCCGGCTTCCATATCGGACTTCAGAACGACCGTGTTGAGCAGGAACTCCGAGATGTTGATCAGAACTCCGGCCACGAGTCCGCCGATGATCACCCGGCCCAGGTTGATGCCTTTCATGGCTCCTCCTTTCTCGAGACAAGAGAGATGTCGGGCCAAGCATAGTCCCGCCTATCGGCTCTGTAATGAAATCGCCGGCGGATCGTTCTTCACCGGGACCGGTCAGTTCCACTTGAGCGCGCGGAGCTGATCGAGGTTCACGTTGCCTCCCGACAAAACGACGGCGACGCGCGAGCCGGCGGGGGGTTTCACGAGCCCGTTCAGCAACGCGGCGACGGGCGCGGCGGCGGCACCCTCGACCACGAGCTTGCACCGCTCCATGATCCAGAGCATCGCGTCGAAGATCTCGCGATCCGGCAGGGCGACGATCTCGTCCACGAACCTCTGCACGACTGAAAAAGTGATCTCGCCCACGCGGCGTACGCGCAGGCCGTCGATGATGGTCTTGCAGTCGATCGTCTCGAGATGCCCGGCCTCGACGCTCTTCTTCATCGCGGGGCCGTCGGAGGACTCGACGCCGATCACGCGAATCTTCGGATTGTGGCCTTTGACTGCCATCGACACGCCGGAGATCAACCCGCCCCCGCCGATGGGCACGATCACGACGTCGACCTCGGGCCAGTCCTGCACGATCTCGAGGCCGAGCGTCCCCTGGCCCGCGATGAGCTCTTCGTCGTCGAAGGGGTGAACGTACGTGAGTCCCTCCGTGCGAACGAGCTCCTTCGCCTTTTCATTGGCCTCATCCCAGATCGTGCCGTGCAGGACCACTTCGGCGCCGTAGCCCTTGGTGGCGGCGATCTTGGCCGGCGTCGCGTTCTCCGCCATGCACACGACCGCGCGGATGCCATGAATCTTCGCGGCGAGAGCCACGCCCTGCGCGTGATTCCCCGCCGACGAGCAAACGACGCCGCGCCTTTTCTTCTCATCGGACATCAGCGCGAACTTGTTCAAAGGTCCGCGAATCTTGTACGACCCGACGCGCTGGAACATCTCGGCCTTCAAACGAACATCCAATCCCGTGCGCTCGGAGAGCTGCCGCGACGTCAGCAGGGGCGTGTGCTTGATGTGCGGCGCGATCCGCGCGCGCGCCTTCTTGAAATCGTCAAGCGTCAGAGCAAACATGGCTTCGCAATAGTCGCACAGCCAAAAACGCATCCCCGGGGCAGCAACGAGCTCGCCTGGCTACGATATATTGCGCACGTCCGGCAGCCGGCCTGGACTCTCCAGGCTCATGCTGCGTCCGGCCGGTTCCGGCCAACAAGCGCGCATGGCGGAAACGGCTTCGCTCTTCGTTGGGCTCGGAGCCTCAATCTCGGGACGGAAAGGGAGGAGAGAGAGTGAGACGGAATGTGAAAAGGACCGCGGTTCTCGTTGTGGCCGCGTGCGTCGTCGGCTGCCTATCGGCACGGGCGGAAGCGGCCGAGAATCAGGCGCCGCCGGCGAGCGCCAGCGGGCATGCGCTCAACGTCGTATTTCAGGATCTCAAGTGGCAAAAGATCGTCCCGGAGCTCGCCGATCGTTCCCCGGAGATCGTGATTCTCCGAGTCGATCCGACTACGCAGGCCACGCAGTTGATGATCCGAGTTCCCAAGAATACCCACGTTCCCAAACACTGGCACACGGCCAACGAGACGCACACGGTCCAGAGCGGGACGTTCATCATCGAGTGCGAGGGGAAGCGGGCGGAGCTGGGTCCCAACTCCTTCAACTACGTCCCGAGCAGGATGTCTCATGAAGCCTGGACCAAACCGGAGGAGGGAGCTCTGCTTTTCATCACTGTTGATGGAGCGTGGGACATCAACTGGGTCGGAGGCCCTCCCAAACCTGAGGACTTCACGCCCAAGAAGAATCGGTAGAGCCGCGATGCGCCGACTCTCTTAACCGCTCCTCGCGGACCGCCTACGCCGTCTTCCTCGCCCTCCACCACTTCCGCGCCTCCTCGGCGACCCAGGGCTCGACGTCGTCGCAGGCGGCGAGGCGATCCATCAGGGCTTGCGCGCTCTCCGGCCGGCGATTCGGATCCTTTTCGAGACAGTCGAGAACGACTCTCTCGAGCTTCGCCGGAAGGGGCCGGCCGAGGCGCACCGACGGCGGTTCCGGAGAGACGTGGAGATGACTCTCGATCACATGGACCGGTAGCCCGTCGAAGACCGGACCGCCGGTCAGCAGGTAATAGGCCACCGCGCCGAGAGCGTAGAGGTCGCTTCGCGGATCGGGAGCGCTTCCCGAGTCGATCGTCTCGGGGGCGAGGTAGTGAAGCGTTCCGGCGAAAACGTTTTCGCGCGTCAGCCGCGCGTCCTTCGATTCGGTGACCTCCTTGACCAGCCCGAAATCCACAACCTTGGCGAAGTCCGAGACGCCGCCCCATTCGGACAGCAGGATGTTGGCCGGCTTGATGTCGCGATGGATGAGACCGACGCTGTGCGCCTCCGCCAGGGCCTCGCACACCTGGCGGAGGACATACACGACCCGGCCGGGCGGCAGCGGTCCCTCCTCGCGTACGAGGCGCTCGAGGTCGACCCCGTCGAGATACTCCATCACGTAGTAGAAGGCGCCTTCGGGCGTGCGTCCGAAGTCGTAGACCGAGACGGTGTGAGGATTCGTGAGGCGCGCCGTGAGCTGCGCCTCTCGCTCGAAACGCCGCAGGCTCTCTTCCCCCGCGCTCTGCGGCGATAACACCTTGATCGCCGTCGGACGCCGCAGCATTTCGTGCTCGGCCCGGTAGACGACGCCCATCCCGCCCTCGCCGATCTTCTCGAGAAGCGTGTACTGGCCGAGCCGCCGCGCTCGGGCGATGGAGCGCCGCAGGTGAAAAGTCACGTTCGAGATCATCGTCGCGAGCAGAACCGTGAAAGTTGCCCAGAGAGTCGCCTGCGTGACGAGGGAGCCGACGGGAAGCTCGCGGTTCACGCCACCCCGAAACAGGAAGTACGTCACGATCGGGATCGCGACGACGGAGGCGGCGGAAATCCACGCCGTGCGACGAGGGTCACTCGGAACGAGAGCGGCCCGACCGAGGAGCACAGCGTTCAAGATCAGAAGGTCGAGCTGGTCCGGTCGCCAGGCGAGCGGCAACGTCAGCGCCATTAGCGCGTAGGCGAGCGCAGCCCCGATCGTTCCCCATGCGTCGAGTCGGCGGAGCCCTCGATCCGAGAACGCCCGGCTGCCGGCCAGAATCCAGACGAAAAAAAGGATCGCCGTTGCCGCGAGGTGAAAGAACGGGAACTGGCCGAACGGAGCGAATCGGCCGGTGCCCGGCTTCGAAACAGCGTTGAGAGCCAGGCGCATGACGAGGAACCCGCTCGAAGCAAGGCACGCGATGCGGCCGAACAGGGAGAGACGCTCAGCGAAAAAGTCGCGTTCGCCGGAAGGACCGGATGGCGCGAAGGCGACAGTGGGATCCGAGCCTCGGAGCCGGAGCGGCTCGACTCGGGAGCCCTCAGTCGGCCGGTCTCCAGAGGAGAGGCTGGACGCGCGGTCTCGCGTTCCCACCTCATACCCGGCCATGACTAACCTCCGTGGCGCCCCGTATCTCTCGTTTTTCCGCCCGGCGTCTTCGGCTCTTCCGCGTCTCAGTACACCGCGCGTTTCTGGACCTTCTGCTTGGTGGCCAGGCTGAAGCGGGCCTCCACCTGACCGCTTTCCGCGATGCGGGCGCTCACATACTCCCCCACCGCCGGGCCGTGTTTGAAGCCGTGTCCCGAGCCTCCGCCCACCAGCCAGACGTTGTCGCGCTCGGGATGGCGGTCGATCAGAAAGTCGCCGTTGGACGTGTTCTCGTACTGGCACACCTCGCTCGACACAAGCGGCGCGTCCTTCAAGCCGGGAAAGCGCTTGGCCACGAACTTGCGGACCGTGCCCAGAGTCTCGGGCGTGATCACACGCGCGCCGGTGTCCGGGTCGAAGGCGGGGCCGTGGCGATCGGGAGCGACCTTGAAACCGCGTCCCTTGATGTCCGGAATCCCGTAGATCTCCTCGGCGAAATCCACCCAGACCGGCATCGCGGGTGAACGGAAGCGCGCGTCGCCCGGAGCGGGACCGAAGTAGAAGACCTCCTGACGCGTGGGAAAGATGCGCTCGCCGAGAAGATCGGGGAACACCTTGGGCAGCCAGGGACCGCACGCAAAAACGAAGGTGCCAGCCCGGACAGTCTTTCCGGACTGCGTGGCGACGGAGTTCAGCCGCCCTTTGCCCGTCGGTGGGACGACGGCTTCCTGGAGATACTCGACTCCGTTGCCTTCCGCGATCTGGACCACCGCCTGAACCGCATGGAAGGCCATCAGGAAGCCGCTGTCGGGCTCGTGAATGGCCCAGGTGATCGGGCCGAAATCGATCTGCGGCCACCGGCGCTCGAGCTCCGAGCGGCCGAGCCGCTCGTGGACGACGCCGAGCCTCTGCAACGTCGCCAGGGTCTTTGTCGTCAACGGGTCCTCGCCGCGGGCCATCCAGAGCACGCCGACCTCTTGGAACAGCGATGGCCGGCCGGATTGGCTAAAGACCGACTTCCACACGTCCAAGGAGTGCATCGACCAGCGCGTGTAGATCTCCTGGTCGCCGTACCCCATGCGGATGACGCGAGTTTGGCCGCCCGAGCTCGCGCGGGCGTTACCGGGGCCGTAGGCGTCGAGAAGCGCGACGCGACGCCCCGCTTCCTTGAGACGATAGGCGATCCAAGCCCCGAACACGCCGGCTCCGACGACGGCAACGTCATAGACCTCGCCGCCCGATACGCCGGGCGCCTGGCCTTTTACGAGGGCAGGGACCAGCGAGGCGCCGAGAGTCCCGGCCCCAACGGCTCGCACAAAGTCGCGACGAGTGGTCTTCATCGCTCTCGCTCCTGCTCGATGAACCAGTTCAGTTGGCGCGGGAGGACTTCCCTATCGGCCGGGAAACCCACCCGTCGGAATCCCCTAAGGCTACTACGTCCGTCGCTGATGAAGATCGTGAGTCAGGAAAGGCACGGTCAGGTAAGTACGGGTG
>JBKPDV010000130.1:0-13531 GCA_046728075.1 Acidobacteriota bacterium
AAACAACCCAGTGGCATGGAAACTGATTACTGAAAACTGAAAACTGAAAACTCGTGACATTGGAACCGAAAACTGAAAACTGGTAACTGATCACTATGGACTACGTCCGTCTCGGCACCACGGGCCTCAAGGTCTCCCGCATCTGCCTCGGCTGCATGACCTACGGGTCGTCGAAGTGGCGTCCCTGGGTCCTCGACGAGGAGGCGAGCCGGCCGCTCCTGCGTCGCGCGCTGGAGCTCGGAGTCAACTTCTTCGACACGGCGGACATGTACTCCGACGGCGCGAGCGAGGAGGTTACGGGCCGGGCTTTGAAGGACTTCGCAAAGCGCCACGAAGTGGTGCTCGCGACGAAGGTCTTCTTCCCGACCGGGCCGGGGCCCAACGACCGCGGCCTCTCCCGCAAGCACATCTTCGACGCGATCGACGCCTCCTTGAAACGCCTCGGCACGGACTACGTGGACCTCTACCAGATCCACCGCTACGATCCCGAGACTCCCATCGGGGAGACTCTCGAGGCGCTTCACGACGTCGTGCAGGCAGGCAAGGCGCGTTACATCGGAGCTTCCTCGATGTGGGCCTGGCAGTTCGCGGAGGCTCTGGCGCTTTCCGACCGGCGCGGCTGGTCGCGTTTTGTCTCGATGCAGAACCACTACAACCTCGTTTACCGCGAGGAAGAAAGAGAAATGCTGCCGCTCTGCCGCGCCGAGGGGATTGGCGTTATCCCATGGAGTCCCCTCGCCCGCGGGCTGCTCACCGGCAGCCGCACGCGGGGAAAAAGCGATGCGACCCCGCGGGCGAAGTCCGACGATTTCGCGCAACAGCTCTACGAGGAATCCGACTTCGACGTCGTGGACCGGGTTCTCGAGCTCGCGAAGCGGCGCGGAGTCCCTCCCGCCCAGATCGCACTGGCCTGGCTGCTGCGCCAGCCGGCGGTCACCGCGCCGATTGTGGGCGCACCGAAAATGGAGCACCTCGAGACTGCCGTCGCCGCGGTGCCGATCAAGCTGTCGGACGAGGAGAGCCGTTTCCTCGAAGAACCTTACCGCCCCCATCCCGTTCGAGGTCATAGCTAACTGTTGGAATGGGTGGAACTTCCCGGGTGCCGTTGCGTACAGGAAGGTAAGGGGAGGTTCCGTCATGGGTGCTCTCAACAAAACGGCTGTCTGGCCGGCGCTCTTTTTCGCCGCCGGACTCGTTCAAGCCTCGGATACCAAAGAGGTTCACCGTACGCTGCCGCTCGCTCAGGACGGGCGGGTTTCCATCGAGACATTCAAGGGGAGCGTCACGGTCAGCACGTGGGACCGGCCGGAAGTCAAGATCGACGCGGTCATCGAGCCGGACGGCACAGACTCCGACCAGAAAGAAAAGGTTGCCGAGACGGAAGTCCGCATCTCGGGCTCCGGCTCGTCGGTGACGATCCGCTCGGACTACCACAACGCCCATCACCTCCACAGCTTCCTGAGCGGTCTTTTCGATTGGAATTCGGGTGTTCTTCCCCTGGTCCGATACACGATCCAGATGCCGGTGACCGCGCGCCTGGAGATCGAAGACCACAAATCCGACATCCAGGTGTCCGGCCTGAGGTCCGACCTCAAGCTGCACACGTACAAAGGAACTGGTCGCATCACGGGTCTCGACGGCGCAGCCCGCATTGAGACCTACAAAGGCGACATCCGGGTCGAATTCGCGCGTTACTCGCACGACAGCCGGTTCGAGACGCACAAGGGGGACATCGAGGTGCGCCTCCCGCGGGACAGCCGGTTCGAGCTGGACGCTGACGCCGGCCGCAGGGGCGGCGTGGAATCCGATTTCGCAATGACCACTCGAGCAGGGAACTGGCGCGCGACACACGCCTCGGGAGCCATCAACGGCGGCGGACCGAGAATGCACATGACCACCTACAAAGGGACGCTGAAAGTCAGAGCCACCTAGCCGGAGACGGGAGACGAAAGACTTCCGTCCCCATACTGACTATCGACTACCGACTACCGACTCCTGTCCTCTCGTCAGTCACGATCTGGTAGTGCCGCACGTCCGGCTCCACTTCGATCAAGTACTCGCGGTCCCGGGGCAGGATGACGGTCTTCTGGTAATCGGCGCCGGCAAAATTCTTTACGGCCTCGATCGAATCCCAGATGGAGATCACGACAAACTCGGCGTTGTCTCCGTCCGTTCGTCTGAGGACCGTGACGCCCCGGTTGCCGGGAGTCGCGCGGATCTTCGCGATTCCGTTCGCATCCAGGTAACGGGCGTACTCGTCGGCCTTCGACGCCGGCGTGCGGCCGCGCCAGATGCGCGCGATGGCAGTCTGCGGCGCGGGCGCAGCGTTTGGTTTGTCCTGCGCAACCGCAGCGAAGGGACTCAGCAGAGCGATGGCGAAAACGAGGAGAGTCTGTCGGTTCATGGAACCTCCGACGAGGGATTTTCTACGATTGGGCGCCGGCGCGCGAGCATGAAGAGCACGAGAGCCGCCGCGGCTGCGGCGGCGAGATGCTTCAAGGTGTGCCCGCTGACGAACTCAGTCGAGCGCAGGATCTTCTCGTCCGCGAGCTCGAACGACTTGGCGAGTGCGTAGAAGCCGCCGACGCCCCACAGGACGCCCCCGAGCGTGTAGCGCGCCGGGTAGAGCACCAGAAGAAGGCCGAGAGCCAGGACAGGGTAGTACTGGACCAACGCATAGGGTCGCAGGTCGCCTCGGCCGGCTTGCTCGGTGAAGCGCCAGTAGAGAACGCTCGCGATGCCCGCGAGAAGGAACGGCGCCAGGAGCCTTCGCGCGAGGTCCGGGCGGACGCGCTCCGCGAGGAATGCAGCGAAGAGCGAAAGAAAGACGACGGTCATCGGGAGGCGGTCCCACACGAGGCGGGCGTGATCCGGGGCCAGGTGGTACCAGGCCGAGCCGAATGCCGTCAGGCAGACGCCGGCAAAAAAGAAAAAGTAGGGGAGGCGCTCGCGTGATTCGCGGAAGGCGGTTGCCGACCGATCCGTCGAGAGGAAGAGGAGGCCGGCGGCCCCCGCGAGCAGAAACGCGAGGTTGGACAGAACGTTGGCGGCGTTGGGGATTCCGAGCATTGTTCGCGTGTCCGCGAAGAGGTCGTAGCGGGGATCCTGGGGAATCGGGCCATGCCAGGTGAGAACGACCGCGCCGGCGAACGCCGGGGCCAGGAGAACGATTTCCCGCCAATGGCGGCGCAGCCACTGTGTCACGAGAGAGTCCAACGCGATCGGGCTCTGATCTTCATCCCGAGCAACCCTGCGGCGCCTCCTGTCATTCCGAATGACGCTGTTGTCATCCTGAGCGAAGCGAAGGATCTGCTTCGGCGGGACGGAGAGAGCAGATCCTTCGTCGCTCCGCTCCTCAGGATGACAGAAAGGAGTGGTCACTCTGAACGAAGCTGATGTCATCCTGAGCGAAGCGAGGGATCTGCTGATAAGCTCGCCGCAATGATCGGCCTCGGCCAGATCCGCGCGGCGGCGCAACGGATCTCCGGAAAGGTCCATCACACACCGCTCTTTTCCTCGACCGAAATCGGCTCTTGCGCCGGCGTTCGCCTTTTCTTGAAGTGCGAGAACTTTCAGAAGACGGGCTCGTTCAAGCCGCGGGGAGCCCTCAACAAGGTGCTCTCTCTCTCGGACGAAGAGCGCGGCCGCGGACTCGTCACGGTTTCCGCGGGCAACCATGCGCAGGCCGTAGCCTGGGCGGCGCGAATCGCGGGGGCTGTCTGCGCGGTCGTGATGCCGAAGGATGCGCCCAGGTCCAAGCTCGAGGCGGTGCGGGGCTACGGGGCGGAAGTGATCCTTCACGAGGACCGCGCGACTCTCTTCGACAAGTTGAACGAAGTTCGGGAAGCGCGCGGACTGACCTTCATCCATCCCTTCGACGATCCCGTGGTGCTCGCCGGAGCGGGCACGGCAGGCCTCGAGATTCTGGATGCCGCTCCCGAGACGGACGTGGTCCTCGTTCCGGTCGGGGGCGGCGGCCTGCTGGGCGGAGTCGCGTCGGCGATCAAGCAGCTGCGCCCGATGACGCGCATCGTCGCCGTGGAGCTCGCGGAAGGGCCCGGCCTGTCGCCCGCGCTCGCGGCCGGGAAGCCCGTTCCCGTTACCCGGCCGCCCCACACGCTGGCGGACGGAATGACACCGCCCTTCGTGGGGGCGCTGCCGCTCGAGATCGCGCGCGAAGCGGTGGATGAGATCGTCCTTGTGACGGAGAAGGAGATCATCGAGGGCATGCGCCTGCTGATGACCCGAGCCAAGCTCTACGTCGAAGGCTCCGGAGCGGCGACCATCGCAGCGCTCGTGGCCGGCAAGACGAAGCCGCCCGCCGATTCTCGGGTGGTCGCGATCGTCTCCGGGGGCAATGTCGATCTCGATCGCATGGCGGAGGCACTCGGATGACGAGCCCGGAAGACACGGCCGTTTCGGCTGCGAATCTCGGCTTCTACCGCGCTCTCGAGGCGCGCGACCTCTCGGCGATGGAGATCGTGTGGGCGCACGAAGAAGCCGCGACGTGCGTTCACCCCGGATGGCACCGACTGGACGGCTGGGTCGAGATCCGGCGCTCCTTCGAGAACATCTTCAGCAACTCACGGCCGTGGACCGTATCCTGCCGCGACGTGCGCGTGGCCGTTCTGGGAGATCTCGCCTGGGTCACGTGCGTGGAGGTGATCATTCCCTTCGGCGGAGACGAGGACGAGGATGCCGCGCGGATGCAGGCGACCAATCTCTTCGTCCGGACCGACGGAGAGTGGAAGATGATCCATCACCACGCCTCTTCCTCCCCGACCGAGGGCAGCGACGAGGAAGAGCCGGTGAACTGACAGTTCAAGATTCAAAGTTCAAAGTTCAAAGTTGGAGGGGGCCGAGAAGCCTCAAACATTGAACCTTGAACCTTGAACATTGAACCCCGGAGGTCCCCATGCCCCAGACACCTCATATCGAGAAGCACTTCACCGCCTCGGAAAGGATCCGCGACGTCGTCATCGGCATGTCCGACGGGCTGACCGTCCCGTTCGCGCTGGCGGCAGGCCTGTCCGGCGCGGTCGATTCGACGAAGGTCGTGATCACGGCGGGACTGGCGGAGATCGCCGCCGGATCGATCGCGATGGGCCTCGGCGGATACCTCGCGGCTCGCACGGATGCCGAGCACTATGCCTCGGAGCTCGCCCGCGAACACCGCGAAACAGTGGAGATGCCCGCCGAGGAGACCAAAGAGGTCGTGGACGTGTTCGAGGAGTACGGCTTGCCGCACCCGATCGCGGTCCAGGCGGCGCACGCGATCCGAAAGGATCGCCGGCGATGGGTCGACTTCATGATGCGCTTCGAGCTGGGTCTCGAGAAGCCCGACCCCAGGCGCGCGCGAACGAGCGCGCTCACGATCGCGCTTTCCTATGTGGTGGGAGGGCTCGTCCCGCTCGCGCCCTACTTTTTCCTGCACCCGATGAAAACGGCGCTCCTGGGGTCCGTCGCGATCACGCTGCTCGCGCTCCTAGTGTTCGGCTACGTGAAGGGGCGCTTCACCGTGAAGAAGCCTTTGAGGAGCGCCTGGCAGACGGCGCTCGTGGGCGGGCTCGCCGCGGCGGCGGCGTTTGCGATCGCGAAAGCGATCGGGTAGCGATCCGAGGACATCTCCCTGCGCGGGGACGTGGCGGCCTCGGTGGTGGAAGCCGAGTCTGGCCGCCAGGCTTTCGGCCGCGGCGCTGGCTGGTGCCAGCGGCGGCCGAGAGAGTTAAATCTGACCGGGCGTACTTGGTCCTAGCCTTCGTTTTGAACTCTCTCGGCGCCGGTCGCGAAGCGACCGCCTGCGCCGACAGTCCCGGCCGAGAGGCCCCGCTCCGGGAGATGACCTCGTCTCTTGGGTGTAAGAGACGACGAGAGCCAGAGAAAGACCAGAGCGGGAAAGAGTCTATTTCTCCGGCACCGCGTCCCGATAGAACGCCTCGACGTCCTTCGTCATCTTTTCCAGCGACGGCTTGTGGATGTAGATCATGTGCCCGGACTCGTAGTGCTCGAGGCGGATGTTCCTGGTGAGCGCAGGATCGAGCTGCAGGTGGTTGAAGGTGTACTCGGCGGCGTAGAACGGGGTCGCGAAGTCGTAGTAGCCCGCCGCGACGAAGACTTTCAGGAACTGATTCTGTGACATCGCGCCGCGCAAGGTCTCGGCCACGTTCACGTAGCGGTTCTGCGACGTGCCGTAGTTCCACGGGCGGACGCGAGAGGTCAGGATCTCGTACGGGATGTCGTTCTCGTACTTGAGCTCGGAGCGGGTGTAGTCGTTGATCATCGCGGTGTAAGGGCCGTAGATGGCGGCGTAGCTCGGGTCGTACTCGCTGCGCTCACCGGCGGCGTCGCGGTCGATCCCCTGGAAGCGGCTGTCGAGGCGGCCGATCGTGCGGCGCTCGGATCGCAGCAACTCCTTGGTGAAGCGGGGCAGCGTCACGCGGAGATCGTTCGCGTCGATGAATCCGGCCGAAAGGCCTGTGAGGCGCGCGAGCTTGCCGGCGACGGACTTGCGCTCGGCGTCGGAGAGCTGCGATCCCTTCATCAAGGCGAGCGTGTAGTCCGTCGAGGCGAACTTCTCGGATTCCTCGAGCGCCTTGCGGAAGTCCGCCTGCAGATCGGCCGGCAGCCGCTTGTGGTACCAGGCGGTCGTCGTGTAGCTCGGCAGAAACGTCACGTACGGCAGGTCGTTGCCGACTGCGAAGTCGGTCGTCTCGAAGTTCAGGATGCTCGAGATCAGGACGATTCCGTTCAACCACATCCCGT
Organism: Acidobacteriota bacterium; assembly: GCA_046728075.1. Taxonomy (GTDB): domain Bacteria; phylum Acidobacteriota; class Thermoanaerobaculia; order UBA5066; family Gp7-AA6; genus JBKPDV01. The sequence continues at coordinate 6,763 of JBKPDV010000130.1, forward strand.
AGCGCTCCTGGAGATACCCCGAGAGCCCGGCCGCCCGCGTCGTCCCGTAGCTCTCGCCGGCCAGGAACTTCGGCGACGCCCAGCGCGAATACTTCGTCGCGAAGAGCCGGATGAACTCTCCGACGGACTGAAGGTCCTCCTCGAGGCCGTGAAATTGCTCGGGCTTCTCGCCCGTGGCCGGGCGGCTGTAGCCCGTCGTGACCGGGTCGATGAAGACGAGATCGGTCCAGGAGAGCCACGTGTAGTCGTTGTCCACGAGCCGGTAGGGGGGTGGAAGCGGCTTGCCTTCGTCGGTCATGAGGACGCGCTTGGGTCCCACCGCCCCCAGGTGCAGCCACACGGAGGAGGAGCCGGGGCCGCCGTTGAAGGTGAACGTGATCGGGCGTCGCGCGGCGCTGCCCTCCTTCGTGTACGCCACGAAGAAGATGTTGGCCTTGAGCTTTCCCTCCTCGTCCTTCATCGGCATGTAGCCGGCGGTGGCGGTGTACTTCAGCGGTTTCCCGTCAACCTTGACCTCGTGGTGCGTGACCGAGGGAGGCTTTTCCGGCTGCGCCGGCTTCTCCTCCGGCTTGCGGCTTCGTTCTTTGTCCTTCTCCGCATCGGGCGCCTTCTCCCCGGAGGGGGCGGGCGTCGGTGTCGGCCCGGGGCGCAGTTGAGCGAAGACAGCCGCGGAACAGAGCGACACGGTGGTCATCACAGCGAACGCGGCAAGTCGGCGGCGAATCCTCATCGGCGAAATCTCCTTGTTCGAGATGCCGGAGTCTATCGAGAAACCCCCGTTGCTATGATCGCGGCCGGGACTCGTTCTGATGGAAGACGACCTCTTCGGCGGCAGCCGAGTCGGCCGCCGTTTCTGGCTGCTCGGCCTGGCGCAGGCGGCCCACAGCATCGAAGAGATGCGCGCCCGCCTCTACGACTTCATGTGGATCGCCACGGAGCGGCTCGGATTGCCGCGCATGGGAATGTCGGCAACCACCTTTGCTCTCGTGAACATGGGAATCATCGCGTTTTTCCTGGGGATCGCTCCCTTCGTGGCCGCGCGCAAAGACTGGGCGATCGCGGTTGCCTGGATCGTCGCATTCGTCGAGATCGCCAACGGCGCGGGACATCTGACTGCGGTTGTCCTCTTCCGCAGTTATGCCCCCGGAGCGATCACGGCTCCGCTTCTCATCACGGCCGGCGCCGCTTTGATCCCCGCTCTGAGACGCGAGTCCTCTCCCCGCTGACGGATCGATATACTTCGCTCCACTTTCCGACATGCGCGACTCCAAGAGGCCCACGGAGGCTGAGATGAAAGTCAATCGGTTCGAGCGGTTCGCCCGGGCCCGCGGCCCCTTTGGATTTCTCCTCTCGCTCGCCGTCGGCTTTCTCGCCGCGCTGATGACTGTGGGAGCCGGCGCGCCTTCGAAAAGCTCGCAGACGCTCCAGAAGGCCGCCGACGACTACTGGGCGTTTCTCGAGAAGGAGCGGGCCGACATCCGGCTGCGCGAGGGACTGCCCGTCGACCGGCTTCCCGACGTTTCGCTCGCGCACGCGCAAGCCAACGCGGCGTTCGGCAAGGGAGTGCTCGACCGCCTGTCGAGTGTGAAGGCCGCAGAGCTGTCCCACGACGAGGAGCTGACGTTGGCGATCCTGCGCGGGGAAGCGGACGAGCTCGTCTCCGCGCCGCCCCACTACTGGCTGACGTTCCCGGTCACGCCCTACATCTTTCGCAGCGTCGGGTCGGCACAGGTCTTCACGTCTCACGCGTTCCGCAACAAGGCGGATGCGGACCACTACGCGATGCTCGTGGCCCAGTATCCGGATCTCATCCATGCTCTCGAGGGCAAGCTCCGCGAGCAGGAAAAGCGCGGCATCCGGATCGCCCGGGACGAAATTCCGCTCGTGACGGCGACGCTCGCGCCGGTCGGCCGGGAGAAGGAGCAGAACCTGCTCTGGGTCAAGGCGGAGCGGCTCTCCGCGCTCGAGCCCGCCGAGCGCGATGCCTTCCTCGCCCGGCTCTCGGAATTGATCGAATGGAAGGTGCGCCCCGCCGCGGGAATCCTGATCAAGTATCTGACCAGCGACTATCAGAAGAGCGCCCCGGACGCCGTCGGTCTGGGCCAGTACCCGGGCGGGCCGGAGTATTACCGCGACCAGGTCCGCCGCACGACCCTGCCCGACGAGACGCCCGAGCGGATTCACAAGGTCGGCCTCGAGGGCATCGCGAAGTTGAACAGCGAGCTCGATTCCATCCGGCAGAAGGTTGGGTTCGCGGGGCCGCTCGCGGATTTTCGTAAGTTCTTGAAGAGTGACGCGCGGTTCTTCGCGAAGACGCCCGAAGAGGTCGGCGAGCGGCTGATGGCCGCCCAGACCCGGATCCTTCCGAAGGTGGCCGATTTCTTCGGTAAGACTCCCAGGGCTGGTTTCGGCGTACAGCGCCTCGAAGCGCAGCTGGAGGGAGCCGTGACGTTCGGGTACTACCAGACACCCACGGCTTCCGATCCCAAGGGCTATTACAAGTACAACGGCTCCAACCTGCCGGAGCGAAGCCTCCTCTTCGCGGGCGCCCTCATCTCGCACGAGCTCGTCCCCGGCCATCACTTCCAGATCAATCTCCAGCGCGAAAACGACAGCCTTCCGAAGTTCCGCCGCGAAGGGGGATACACGGCCTACACAGAAGGATGGGGCGAGTACGCGTCGGATCTGGCGGGTCAGATGGGGATGTATGCGGACCCCTACGACCGGGCGGGACGGATCGCGATGGACCTCTTCCTGACGAGCCGCCTCGTCGTCGACACCGGAATGAACTTCTACGGCTGGCCGCGCGCGAAGGCGATCGCGTTCATGAAGGAGAACACCCTCCAGTCCGACGCCGAGATCGAGACCGAGACGCTGCGCTACTCCTGCGACTTGCCCGCGCAGGCCCTCGCCTACAAGATGGGAATGCGCAAGCTCGTCGAGTTGCGCGAGAGAGCGCGTCGAGAGCTCGGCCCGAAGTTCGACATCCGCAAGTTTCACGACGCCGTGCTGTCGATCGGTTCGGTCCCGCTCGACGTGTTGGAGAAGCACGTCGAGTGGTTCATCGCGATGGAGAAGAGGGACAGCGCTCAGCGTTCGTAGAGAACTCGTCCGACCGTTGATTGCCGGTCTGCCGCTCGTGCCCGCTGGCACGGAGCTGGTTTCGCAGAGTTGCGGGACGGACGTCCCTATTGAACGCCCTGCCGCTCAATGGTTTACGACGCTCCCCTGTTAGTTGGTTTGGGAAAATGCTGCCAGGCGAAGACCTCGCAGAATCCACTTGACCCACGATTACGGCGGGGAATAGTCTGCCCCGCAAGTCTCAGACTTTGATGACAAAGCCGCAACGCGCATCGGCTCTTTACGTCTCGACTGCACTCGTCGTCGCGGCGGTCGTCTCCATCTCAGCCTTTCCGCTCCCGGTGAAATCGTCCTCGCACCGAAAGCTCAGTTCTTGCGTCTTGATCGGACAGAGCGACTGATACGAGAGCCGTGAAGAAACTCGCATCACGTTTTCGCCCGTGGATGCTCGTGGCCGCTGCGCTCTCAGCGGGCGGGCTGTACGCCGCTCTCAGGATCCCAGCCGTGCCGGCGGCGCTCTTCATCGCCGACGCGGACGGCAACGACGGGTCGGACGCCGATCTGCCTCCGCGGCTGCCCGGAACGATCGACAAGGAAACGTACTTGCGTCTGCGCGCCGAGCACATCGGACGGCTCCGCGGACTCGAACCGGGATATCTCCTCGATCCGTCGCGGCGAGTCGAGGCAATCCAGCAGATGGAAACTCAGCTGAGCAATCGGCCTGTCTTCCCGAACGACCCGTTGTTGGTCTCGTGGACGGCTCTTGGGCCCTCGCCGCTGCTCAACGGTCAGACGCAGCAGTTCCCGACGACGGCGCCGGTCAGCGGCCGCGCTACCGCCGTCGTGGTTGACCCGACTAACTCGAACACCGTGTACCTCGGAACGGCGCAGGGCGGCGTCTGGCGTTCGACCGACGGCGGCTCCGGCTGGACCGCGATCTTCGACACGGCGGACTCGCTCTCAATCGGCGCGCTCGCGCTCGCACCCTCGGATCCGAGCAAGCTGTACGTGGGAACCGGCGAACCGAACAACTCGGGGGACTCGTTTTTCGGAGTCGGTGTCTACCGCATCGACAACGCGAACACCGCGCCCGTCCTCGTTGGCCCGATCAATCCGTTGATCACGACCGGCAGCACCACGCAAATCACGACCAACTGCTTCACGGGGCGTGCGATCTCCAGGATTCTCGTGCACCCGACAGACCCGGCGACGATCTTCGTGTCCACGGCGGGGGGCATTGCGGGGATCGGCGCGAATGGACTCTCCAACACGGTGCCGCCGCTCGGCCTCCTCGGGGTCTATCGGTCGACGAACGCCACGCTGGCCGCGGGCTCGGTCACTTTCTCCAAGCTCATTGTCAACACGGACAACAGCCTCGACAACCCGGGCACTGGCAACACGCCGATCTTTGACATGGTCTTCGAGCCGGGTAACCCAAACAACCTGCTGGTGGCGCCGTCGGGGAGCGTCACCGGCGGCGGCGTCTGGCGCTCGACGAACGCGCTCGCCGCGACGCCCACGTTCGCGAACACGCTCTTTCCCGGTTTCAACGGGCTCGTCATGAAGCTCGCGATCAACAAGGTCGGCGCGACCGTTACCGCTTACGTCAGCTCCAACGAGCCATCCTCGAATGCCACCTGTTCGGGTGTGGGGCAAGCCGGCAGAGTGCGAAAGTCGACGGACGGCGGAGTCACCTGGAGCGTGCCGCTCGCGGCCGCCGAAGGCTACTGCGGCGGACAGTGCTCCTATGACAACCCGATCGGAGTCGATCCGAACAATGCGTCGATCGTGTACATCGGCGGCAACGCCCGGGGCACCTGCTCGGACGTCCTGAAGCGCTCATCGGACGGCGGGACCACGTTCACTCGCGATGACACGGGCCTCCACGCCGACGCGCACGGCTTCGCGATGGACACTCTGACGGTTCCCACCACCGTGTGGTTCGTCAACGACGGCGGCGTCTGGAAGCGTCCGGACGCGCCCGCCGGAACGGCCTGGACCAATGCGAACAATGCGCCGCTGAACACAATTCAGTTCCAGAGCGCTGCGGTTCATCCCACGGACGCGGTCCTGACGATCGGCGGCACGCAGGACAACGGCACGGAGGCTCAGACGCCGGCGAGCGGCACCTGGGTTTCCGCCGAGAGCGGCGATGGCGGCTTCGCGCTGATCGACCAGAGCGCGACCGATACGGGCGCGAACATCAAGGCGATGTATCACACGTTCTTCAACCAGACGAACAGCTTGATCGGGTTCGCCAGGACGGAGAACGGGGGATGCCTTGCCGTCAAGGACTCCTGGGCGAAGCGCGGCTTCGGCTTCGGCGTGAACCCGGCGCCGTCCTGCGACGGGACGGCATTCGCCGCGGCGAACGGCCTCAACGGCGCCGACGCCGTCAATTTCTACGCGCCAATGGCGCTCGGCCCGGGCACCCCGAACACCCTCTACTTCGGAACGGACAAGCTCTATCGCTCGACGGACCGGGGCGACACGATGACCGCGGTGAGCCAGGTGATTTCGGCAGGGGTCCCCGTCAGTGCCATCGCGATCTCGCAAGCGAACGACAACATCCGGATCGTCGGCACGCGAAACGGTCTCGTCTTCGGCACGACGGCCGGAGCAAATCCGCTCACTTCCTTTGCGTTCACGGCGCCGACCAACGCGAACGCAAGCACGAACAAGTACATCTCCCGCATCGTGATCGATCCCTCGAACGCGAATACGGCGTACCTCTCGCTCGCGTATTACACGAACCCGTCCACGGCGGGGCAGGTCTGGAAGACCACGAACTTCAACGCGGCGACGCCGACCTGGACCGCGGCCAGCAGCGGAATTCCGAACATCCCCGTCAACGCGCTCGTCATCGACCCGTGCGCGGCCCAGCCGAACCACCTCTGGGCAGGAACCGACATCGGCGTCTATGAGACGACGGACGGAGGAACGACCTGGGCACCGTTCGGCACCGGGCTTCCGCGATCCGCGGTCTTCGACCTCGCGCTGCAGCCGACGAGCAGGGTCCTTCGAGCCGCGACGCACGGCCGCGGAATGTGGGAAGCCATTCTGGGCACGACCTGCGGCGCGCCAACGCCGACTGCGACGAACACGCCGACGTCGACTCCGACGAACACGCCGACGTCCACGCCGACGGCCACGGCGACTGCGACCTTCAGTCCGACGCCGACGGCGACTTCGACGAACACGCCGACGAATACCGCGACGAATACGCCTGCTCCGGCGACGAACACGCCGACCAGCACGCCGACGGCCACGGCAACCGCGACCTTCAGTCCGACGCCGACGGCGACTGCGACGAACACGGCGACGAATACCGCGACGACGACACCTGTTCCGGCGACGAATACGCCGACCAGCACGCCAACGGCTACGGCGACTGCGACCTTCAGTCCGACGCCGACGGCGACTTCGACGAATACGCCGACGAATACCGCGACGAATACGCCTCTTCCGGCGACGAATACGCCGACCAGCACGCCGACGGCCACCGCGACTGCGACCTTCAGCGCGACGCCGACGGCGACTCCGACGAACACCCCGACGAACACGTCGACGAATACCCCGGTCCCGAGCACGTTGACGCCGACGCCGACTCCGACGCTCACGCCGGTTCCGCCGACGAATACGCCGACGAACACGTCGACGAATACCCCGGTGCCGAGCACGTTGACGC
>JBKPDV010000131.1:0-8227 GCA_046728075.1 Acidobacteriota bacterium
CTCATCCGGTCGGTACCGGAGCGGGGGCTGCTGGCGGCGCGGCTACCGGCGCAGTTGTCGGGGCGGCTGTGGGTGGTCCCGTCGGCGCAGTCGCGGGGGCTGCCGTGGGAGGCGTGGCCGGCGCGGCGGCTGGACACAAGATCGGTGAAGTGGTCAATCCGACAGGAAAGCCGGGTTCCCAACCGGTTGGTACCGGACTGGGAACAGCTGGCGGTGCGGCTACCGGCGCAGTCATCGGGGCGGCTGTGGGTGGTCCCGTCGGCGCAGTCGCGGGAGCTGCGGTGGGAGGCGTGGCCGGCGCAGCGGCTGGACACAAGGTCGGTGAAGCGGTCAATCCGACGCCAGGAGGAGAATTGGCGCCAGAACCTCAAGAATCGTCTCGTCCCGGAAAATCCCAACTCGGACTATGAAGCGGCTTCGGATTGGAGAATGCGAGCCGTTCCGAGTATGAGAACCCGAACTTGACCGAACCTGAAGGGATCTGAAAGGCAAATGGGACAAAGGTGAAGTGCTCACTTGGGGTCAGTCATCCCTGTGACTGACCCCGAGAGCTTCCCCGAGGTTTCTGGAGGAAAGGTGGAACTCACATGAGCAGCCAACCAGTTCGCGCGACCCCGGGACTGACTCTTCGGCATTGGACCATCGACAGCCGGGAGTTTGTCGGAGGATCCCAACGACCGGCTCCGACTCAGTCCTTTTCGGCGGAGCACGCTGACGGCAGCCAGACCGATCGTCTCGCATCGAAGCTCACGGAAGTCAAGTCCGAGCTCGCGCGCCGAGACAGCTGAACCACGTCGCTCCCGCTTCCTCGCCCTGCGGGCGCACCCGCCCGTCGCTCGCCACAGTCGCTGCCTCGTCTTACCTCTTTAGGGAATGGCGGCCGCTCGGGTGAGCAGCGGCTCCAGTCGCTGGGAGGTCTGAACTCCATCGAAACAAACGATTGGACGCGGGTCAGCGAGGCACACTATCGTAATGGTTCCGACTCCTCCGACGGCCCCAACCCAGCAAACAATTGAGCTGCCCGCCGCCGGTCCTCGGCAGAAAGCGAGTGCCTCAATGGAGAGAATTCTCTTCGCGGTCGTGGTGTCCTTACTGATCACCGGGTGCATCACGTACCGCGACCCCCGCACGCAAACGGATCTCGATCGTGACGCAGAAATCTGGACGCGCGCGCACGGTCTGCGAGTCGCAATGAGCACAGACCAGCTCAAGGGTTGCTCATCGCTTGGGGTTGTGAGCGAGCGCTACTACGAAGGCCCGCCGGGCGACCCCGTGAAGAGGCCGATGGGCGCTGCTTGGCCGGAGTATATTCTCCGATTCAAGACGGCCCAGCTCGGCGGAAACGCCGCTCTCGCGAGCGCTCCCATCAAGAAATGGACCGGCCAACTCACCGAATGGCGTGTTCTCGGCGAGGCATATCTTTGTGGCGAACCGGCAGTAACAACTGCTTCGCGAGGTTTCAGCAAATGATCGCTCCCATTCTGTTAGCCGCCGCGATCATTATCCGCGAGCCGGTTGTTCCGGTGAAGCCGCCGACCACAGTCACCGACTCCTGGCTCTGCTCGCACGTCTCCGTGTTCTTCTGCCCGATCTTTCCGACGCTTGGCGCGTCTGCTGCGCCGGCTCAGAGCCAGGTTGTCAAACCGAGGAAGCCGTAAACATTGCGATGATGCAGTACGTCATCCGCAAGTGGAATTGCGGAAATTGTGGTCGGTCCAACGCCACCGAAATTGCGTTGGATGGGACGGCGAAGTGCGATTCCTGCGCCGATGTCATGAAGATTCAGCCGAGCGGGGCTCGCGGAGGCGAGACTCGCGATCAGCTGTCGGCATTCATACGCGCGGACGCCAGGACTCGACAGGGGGAGTGGGCGCGCACCGAGAGCGCTGGCAGGCGAGCGTTCCGGCACGCCGCCTGGCCAACCCGCGACTAGCCAGCCGAGCGAGGGACCACAGGCCCGGTCGTCGAGCGTCGGCTTCCCCGGTCACGCTTCGCGCGGTCGCGATAGTCTCTCGCGCGATGTCCGACCAGATTGTCGTCCGCGGCCTGCGGAAGGAGTTTCCCAAGGTCCTCGCCGTGGCCGGGGTGGATCTCGACGTCGCCGCCGGCGAGGTGTTCGGCCTCCTCGGACCCAACGGCGCCGGCAAGACGACGACACTCGAGATGATCGAAGGCTTGACGGTGCCCGATGCCGGAGAGATCGGGATTTGCGGCCTCAACTGGCGCCAGCACGCGCAGCAGATTCGCGCCCGGATCGGGGTGCAGCTGCAAGCGACCAGCCTCTACAACAAGATCACGCCGCGCGAAGCGCTCGATCTGTTCGGCAGCTACTACCCGAAGCGTCGCGGCACGGAGGAGCTCCTCGAGCTCGTGCAGTTGAAGGATAAGGCGGACGCCTACCATGTCACGCTCTCCGGCGGCCAGGCTCAGCGGCTGGCGCTGGCGCTGGCGCTCGTGAACGATCCGGAAGTGGTTTTCCTGGATGAGCCCACCGCCGGCCTCGACCCGCAGGGCCGCCGTTCTCTGTGGGAGGTCGTGCGCGCGATGAAGGCGGAAGGGCGCACGACGATGCTCACCACGCACTACATGGACGAGGCCGAGGCGCTCTGCGACCGTCTGGCAATCCTCGATCACGGCAAAGTCCTCCGCTCAGGCACGCCGGCCGAGCTGATCGCGAGCCTGGGGATTCCGAGCGTCGTGGAGCTCACCTTCGACGGCACCGCGCCCGACCCCTTCGCCTTCGCTGCTCGGCTCGGCTCTCCCGTCGAGGCGCGCGGAGACGTCTGGGAGATTCCCACCCCGGATCCCAAGACCCTCCTGCCGCGGGTCTTCACCACGATCGAGAGCGAAAGCCTCGAGTACAACCAGGTGCATGTGCGCCGGGCCACGCTCGAGGACGTCTTCCTTCACCTGACCGGGCGCAGCCTGCGCGAGTGAGCGGCAGAACGGAGACCACGATGGATCATTCGAGCTTGCCCAGCCCGTTTCGACTTCTCTGGCAGCAGTTCCGCATCGAGTGGCGGCTCTACGCGCGCGACCGCGGCGCCATGTTCTGGACGTTCCTCTTCCCGCTGCTCATGCTCTTCGGATTCGGCGTCATCTTCCGCTCCGGCGGGCCGCCGGCCTTGACGCTGGTGCGCGTCGCGCCGGCGCAGGAGACGGAGCGCGATCGCGCTTTCTTGAAGGCCCTGGAGGAATCCCGCTTGAAGATCATGACGCTGCCCGCTCCGCAAGCGGAGGAACGATGGAGCAAGGGCGGGACGATGGCGCAGCTGGAGAGCGTCGGCAACGGCTATCGGCTCCGGCTCAACAGCTATCTTCTCGTCCAGGGCCAGGTGGCGGCGCAGGCGGCGAGCCAGGCTTTCCTCGTGGCGCAGGCGCGGTGGAACGGTTCTCCGGAGCCGGATCGCATCCCGGTCGTGATCGAGAGCCCCGGCCATGCCCACTCCGCCAACTACGCCGCATTCCTCGTACCGGGGTTGATCGGCTTGAATCTGCTCACGATGGGTCTCTTCTCCGTCGGCATGGTGACGGTCGCTTACCGCGAGAAGGGTAAGTTCCGTCGCCTCGCGGTGACGCCTCTTCCCAAGTGGGTCTTCCTGCTCGGCCAGATCCTGCAGCGCGTCACCGTGGTGGTGGCGCAGACCGTCTTGCTGTTGCTCGCGGCGCGATTGGGCTTCCATATCGTGAACCAGGGATCGAACCTTCTGCTGGCGGGTCTGATCGTTTTCGGGACCGCGACCTTCCTTGCGATGGGCTTCGCTCTGTCGAGCCTCGCCTCGACGATCGAAACCTACGGTCCGATCTCGAACCTCGTTTTCTTTCCGATGATGTTGCTCTCGGGGGTCTACTTCGGCCTTGACAGCGCGCCGCGGTGGATGCAGAAAGCCGTTTTCCTCCTGCCGCTCTCGCCCTATCTCCGTGTGCTGCGCGCCGTGTTCAACGACGGCGCCACGCTGGCCGGCCACGGCGCGGGCCTCGCCGTCCTCGGATCCTGGGCCGTGCTGTCCTTCGTGCTGGCCGTCAAGCGCTTTCGCTGGGTCTAACTCGATGCTCCACGTGACTCCGAACATCCACATTTCCGATCACGAGCTGGACGAACGGTTCGTGCGCGCATCCGGTCCCGGCGGTCAGAACGTCAACAAGGTCTCGACGGCGGTGGAATTGCGCTTCGATGTCCGCGCGTCCACTCTGGGGGAGGACGTGAAGGCCCGGTTAATCGCGCTGGCGGGAAAAAAGATGACAACCGGCGGGGTGCTTCTCATCGACAGCCGCGAGCATCGCACGCAGGCCCAGAATCGCGCCGCGGCTCGGGCCCGACTCGTGGCTCTGCTGCGAGAGGCCGCCAAACGGCCGAAGTCGCGGAAGAAGACCAGGCCGACCAGGGCCGCCCAGGAGCGGCGCCTCGTGGCGAAGGTTCAGCGCGGACGCGTCAAAGCGCGGCGCAGGCCGGTCAGCGGCGAGGAGTAGACGACCGAATCAGCCGCGGTGTTCTCGCGGTTTCGTTTCCGGCGTCAGCGCGCCGAAGACCGGCCCGAACGCCCGGCCTTCACCATCGGATTATCGACCTTCGTGTATCCGGCCGGGATCTCCCAGGCCGAGGCGGGGATCGGACCGCGTCGGACCTCCGTCACCTCGCTGACGGTGGTGGTCGCGTGCCCCATGATGTTGATCTCTGTGGTCGTGGCCAGGGGATAGCCCCTCATGTTCTTGAACTTCTCCTGCATCTTCTCCACGCCTCTCGCCATCGGACCGAAGGCGGCCATCATGGTTTTCATGCTATCCGCGAGGCCCTTGTACATCTCCCACGCCTGAGCCGGGAACTGCAGCTCGCTGGTGAGGCACTCTTCGGTCTTCGAGATCGGGCCCATGGTGATGTTCCAGTTCACGCAGTTGTAGCCCGCGATTTTGCGGCTCGTGCCCGTCTTTTGCACATCGAAATCGAACATCCCACCCATGGCGTCCTCCATTTTCTTTCGGTCCTCGGGTGAGAGTTCGTTCATCTTTTCCTGGGCCTTCTTCATCTCCGGGCTGTTCATCCGCTCCTTCATCGTGGCCTCCATCTGTTCGACGTCCTGCCGGGTGATGACGTAGTAGGTCCTTTTCACGCCATCCAGGACCGTCATCTGGCCTGCCTTCACGTCGCAGATGGACTCCTTCCCGTCGCCCTGGGCATTGCGAACGTAGTCCCGGGAGAGATAACTGGTGGCGGTCTCCGCCGGCTTGCCGTCCTTCGTCACTTTCGAGACGATCGTCAGGTCCTGGCCCAACGCAGGCACGCCGGCGGCAAACGCGAGCACGGCAAGTGACCGAATCATGAGTCGCATGGTTTCCTCCTTGGGCCGCCTCTTTTGGGGATACAGGGCCGGTCCCGTTTCCTCGGGTTTTCCGGGGAATCACTGGCGGAATTGCGCCTCCCGGCGTGCCTCGAATGACTATACCCTCGAGGAGGAGGTCCCGGTCGGGTCTGGAAGGCGGCGTGTCCCCCTCAACTGTGGAACGGCACGACTCGAGTCGGGCGCCAGCCTCGTTGCGGGATAGAAGCAGGCGGATCTGGCTGCCGCAAAGCCTTGCGGATAGTTTGACGAAATCGGGCGACCAGACCTCGTGTTCCATGCGCGATATGCCTTCGGAGCCGGATGGGGATGGGGCTTCGGATGGGGACCCGCCTGGGGGGATTCCGCTACGAATTCGGCTACGGCTGGGGAGCGCGCTGGTGCGGGCCCGGAGCCTTCTTCCGTCCAGGCTTTCGCAACGTCAACATCACACGCAACGTCATGTTACTGCACCTGAGTCGTGAGGGGTTTTCCCTTCTCGGCCACGAACACCGCCAAGAGTTTCGCCGTAACGGTGCCGTTGTTGGTTCCCTCGTGAATTGTTTCCGGAGGAATGGAGAGGACGTCTCCCGCCTTGAGGGTCCTCGTCGGCTGGCCTTGCACCTCGAGAACGACAGTGCCCTCCTGAACGAACCCGTACACCTCGGCCGGGTGGGTGTGTCTTCCCTCCCTGCCGCCCGGAGGGATTTCCACCTGGGCCATCACGACCTCCCGGCCCGGGATCGTCATGTCCTGCTTCAACAGAACGGTCCTCTTGACCGAGGGTGCCGGCTGGCCCTTGAGCCCATGGATTCCCGCCGCTCCCGCCGCGACGGCGATCGCAACCATCAAAGCCATTCTCGATGTGACGCGTTTCATGGTGATCTCCTCTCGGTTCAGGATCATAGATCCTCTCGATGGCCGCTGGTCCGACCCGATCACCTGTGAAAGACTTTTGGGAGTCGAGTCTCGAGAAAGGGGAAGCATCATGAAGGCGGTCCAGAAGCGGTCTCGCCGCGTCCGCGGCCTGCGCATCTTCGATCGGGCTCTCCTGCTCGGGTCCATCCTCCTCGTCCTTTTCGGGAGTCACCCGCTCCCGGCCCAGAGCCCGGACCGGGCCACCGCGGCAAAGCTCAAAGACTTCGACGCCTGGATGGCCCAGACTCTCAAAGACTGGAATGTCCCCGGAATCGGTGTGGGTATCGTGGTCGGCGACCAGCTCGTCTTCGCCAAGGGCTACGGCTACCGCGACTACGGGCAGAAGCTCCCGTTCACCCCGAACACGCTCTACCAGATCGCGTCGAACTCGAAGCTCTTCACCGCGGTCGCCGCAGGCCTCCTGGTCGAGGAGGGAAAGCTCACCTGGGACAAGCCGGTCCGCGAATCCGTCCCGTCGATCCAGTTCTACAACGACTCCCTGAACTCGACCGTCACGCTACGCGACATGCTGTCCCACCGTACCGGGATCACGCGCCACGACACGATCTGGTATCAGGCGTCCGACTCGCGCCAGCAGCTCTTCGGCAAGTTGAAGTACATGGAGCCCAAGGAGGCGCCGCGCACGATCTTTCTCTACAACAACATGATGTACGCGGCCGCCGGGTACCTGATCGAGCTGCAATCGGGAAAGACCTGGGAAGAATTCGTTCGCGCCCGCATCTTTCAACCGCTCGAGATGAACAACTCCCTCTTCTCCGTGGCCGACATGGTCCAGAAGCCTGACTTCGGAGTGACCTACACGGAGAAGCGCGACAGCTTCGAGATCCACAAGATTCCCTACTACGAGGACACGGCGGCCATGGCCCCCGCCGGCGCGATTATCTCGAACATCGAGGACATGTCCCACTGGCTGATCGCCTTGATGAACGACGGGAAGTACAAGGGCAAACAGGTCCTGCCGGCCGCGGTCCTCAAGGCGACGATCCAGCCGGCGATGGCGCAGCCCAACACCCTGGCCGAGACTCGCGGATGGTGGGAGATCCTGAACCCGGCCTACGGCATGGGACGCTCGACTTCTTCGTATCGCGGGCACCTGCTGACCTACCACGGAGGCGATCTCGACGGCTTCCATTCACAGGTTTCCTTCATGCCCCAGGAACGGATTGGCGTCCTCGTCGCCGTCATCGGCGACCACGCCGCGATCCTCTACAACCTGGTCAGCTACAACGTGTACGAGCGCCTGCTCGGGTTGGACCAGACGCCGTGGACCAAGCGCTGGCTGGAAGTGCGCTTGAAGGGCAAGAAGGCCGGGACGGAGTCGAGGACGAAAGCCGGCGCGGACCAGGTCAAGAACACGAGACCCTCCCACCCGCTCGCGGACTACGTAGGCGAGTACGAGCACCCCGCCTACGGGCTCTTGAAGATCACGCAGAAGGAGGGCCAGCTCCAGTTCGACTTCCACAAGATCGCGTTTCCGATGACCCACTACCATTACGACCGCTTCGACACGCCCGACGATGAGCGATACGGAAAGTGGTCGGTCAACTTCGCCACCAACCCGCAGGGCGACGTCGACAAGGCCCTCATGTCCTTGGACGAAGCCGAGGCCACTTTCACGCGCCGGCCCGAGAGGCTCGATGCGAGCACTGCCAGGCTGCTCGCTGGAACGTACGAGACCCCAACCGGCGCCCGGTTTCAGGTCGTCGTGAAGGAGGACGGAAGCCTGTTTCTTCTCTTCACCGGCCAGCCCGAGCAGAAACTCGTTCCCTACAAGGGCTTGAAGTTCCGGATCCCGGAGTTCTCGGACGTCGTCTGGGAGTTCGTCGTCGAGAACGGCCAGGCGAAGGCCCTCAAGCGGAGAGACGCCTCGGGGGAATTCACCTACACTCGAAAGTGAATCCGAACACCGGCTACTGGAAATACCCGCTCACGTCGATCACGACATGAACCGTGCCGCTGGCCTGGCCGCAATG
>JBKPDV010000132.1:0-17612 GCA_046728075.1 Acidobacteriota bacterium
CTCGATCCCGGCCGCCTCGGTCCTGCCGAATTTCCCATCTTTCAAATCGATGTCGTGGACGATCTCGCCGATCTGCGCCAGCGGGCGCTCGGACAGCCGCATCCGCGAGAGCAGCGTCTCGAAGGTGCAGCGGTCCCCTTCATGGCTGAAGTCTCCGCCGACGATGTCGAAGCGCACTTCGCCCGAGCGGGCCGGCTCTTTCGGATCGATGAATCGAAAGCGCGCCTTCGGGTCGATGAAGCGGCGGATCAACCAGGCGGAGGCGATGCGGTCGATGTGAACGCCCCGACGCGTCACCCAGGTCCGGCCCAGGAGCCGGTCCGGTTTCTCCGCCGCCGGAGCCGCGCGCCGGCCTTTCTCCGCCAGCGCCCGCAGCAACCCTTCCACCCTCCGGCGTCCGGACGCGCCGAAGAAGTCGATACGGGCGATCTCCTCGAAGCGTTTGCGGGATCGGGCGACGGTCACCAGAAGATCTTCCGGGGAGCCCGCGCGGCGTCGCTCCCGGATGGCCTCCGCCAGAGCCTCGTAATCGGCGTCACGCTCGGATAGGAACTGCTCGATCAAGGTCGAGTCCGTGCGGGCTTCGAGGAACTCGGCTTCGCAGACATAGGCCTCGCCTCCTCCCGCGACCGCCTCCTGCGCGATCCACTGAAAGTCTTCGAGGCACTCCTCGCGGCGAGGAAGCGCGTAGACGGCGTTCTTCAGCGCCACGGCTCCGACCCGCGCGAGCCGCTGCCGGATCTTGGCGCGCAGATAAAGAGGCTCGGGCGGAAGCTGGTGGATCAGCAAATACCAGGGGAGCCTGGCCGCGCGCTTCTTCGCCGCAGGCCGATTCATTGCTTTGCCTTTGCGAGCGCGGGTTGGGAGGGGAGCATCACCGCCGCCCACAGCGTTCCGGCGACGCCGAGCACCGCCGCGACGATGAAGGTCAAGGTTGGACGAATCGTCCAGAGCGCGCCGCCGACGGCAGCGGCCCCGGCCACGACGAAACCTCGGATCGCATAGTAAAGGCCGACGGTCTTTCCGCGCGCTCCCAGCGCCGCGAGGTCGACGATGAGAGCCTTGCGCGCCGGCTCACCGACCTCCCGCAGGCCTCCCACGACATAGGCCCCGAGCAGATGAAGGAAGGAACGGGAGAGGAGAACCGCGATCGGGAAGAGCGTGAAGAAGAGAAAGGTCGCGATGACGAAAGGCTTCTTCTCGATCCGCTCCGCCAGGAGCGCGGCGGGGAAGTAGGACAGGATCGCGGTGGCCATCAGGACCGAGTTGGCTAGGCCGAACTGCGAAGGGGACACGCGCAGAATCTCGATCGCCCAGACGACCAGGAAGACGTCCGGCAGGCCTTCACAGAGCCGAATCAGGCAATCCGCCGCGAGCAGGCGCTTCAAAGTCGGATGCAGGGGCGCGCGAAAGACGGACGGTGCGGGAGTGTCCCCCTCACCCCGACCCTCTCCCGGAGGGAGAGGGGGAGGAGATCGCCGTCTTCGGAATGCAAATCCCAGAGCGAGAAGCGTCACGGTCGCCAGGCCGATCGAAATCACGAATCCGGTTCGCATACCGCGTGCCATCCCCAGCCGCTCGATCAGCAGCCCGCCGAGAGGAGGCGCAATGACCATCGGGACGCGCTTCAAGATCGATTGAACGGTGAACCCGACGATGCGGCGCGACCCTTCGAGCTCCTCGCCGACGAGCGAGAACGTGGCGGGTAGGCCGAACGACTTCCAGCCCATTACAAGAAAGACGCCGAAGAAGACGCCCGCGATCGATCGCCAAAAGAAGTAGACGAGGAAACCGAGAGCGGTCAGGCATCCGAAGAGGAGCAGCGCACGGTGGTTGCCGAGGCGATCCGAGAGCCAGCCGCCGGGATAGGCGTATGCCGCGTCGAGAGAATCCTGGAGCGCCCCAAAAGCGCCGACGACCAAGGCCGACGCGCCGAGAAACCTCAGGTACTCGGGGAGATAGCGAGTCCAAAGCTCCTGGCCGAGCCCGAAGACGAAAATGCCCGCCGCCACAGGGGCGAGCCAGCCGGCGAGGCCCCAGCGGCGGCGCCAGTCCTTCCGCGACACGACGCGCTTATATCACTTGCTAGTGTCGTATAGCAATTGCTAGGATCCAGCCGATGCGGGATCCTGCGATCTCCCTCCTGGTCGAGCTCGTTTCGATCGATTCGGTCAACCCCGCGTTGGTGAGCGGAGGAGCCGGAGAGGCGAAGATCGCCGAGGCGGTCTCGCGGCATCTCCAAGCGTCGGGGCTGCGGGTGGAGAGGCAGGAAGCCGCCCCCGGCCGACCCAACATCGTGGGCGTTCTCGAGGGACTGCGGCCGGGACGTGCTCTCATGCTCTGCGGCCACCTCGATACGGTCGGGGTCGTGGGGATGCCCGCTCCGTTCCATCCGGTCGAGCGCGAGGGCCGCCTGTACGGACGCGGCGCGCAGGACATGAAGGGTGGACTGGCGGCGATCCTTTCGGCGGCGGAGACGCTCGCTCGCCGCGGATTGCCGGCGGGCAGGGTCGTCGTGGCGGCCGTGGCCGACGAGGAGCACGCGAGCATCGGAGCGTCGGAGCTCGTCAAGAGGTGGCCCGCGGACGCCGCGATCGTCGCCGAGCCCACGGACCTCGCGATCGGAGTTGCCCACAAGGGTTTTTCCTGGGTCGAGGTGGAGACGAAGGGTCGCGCCGCCCATGGGAGCCGGCCAGCGGAGGGGGAAGATGCGATCTTGAGAATGGGCCGCGTGCTCGGGCGGCTCGAATCGCTCAGCGCCGAGCTCGCTTCGCGTCCGCCCCATCCGCTCCTGGGCCCGGCTTCGCTCCACGGCTCGCTCATCGAGGGGGGTCGCGAGCTCTCCACCTATCCGGATCGCTGCGTCTTGCAGCTCGAGCGCCGGACTCTCCCGGGCGAAGCACCCGACGCCGCCCTCTCCGAGCTGCGCGGCATTCTCGAATCGCTCGCGCGCGAGGACCCGGCCTTCCGCTTCTCGGTCCGTCACGTGTTCTCCCAGCCTCCCTATGCGACTCCGGCCGCGAGTCCGATCGTCGAAGATCTGGCATCCGTTCTCGCGTCCTCCGGGCGGGAGGTCCGACGCGAAGGAATGAGCTTCTGGACCGACGCGGCGATCCTCGGCTCCGCCGGGATTCCGTCGGTCGTCTTCGGTCCGGGAGGCTCGGGCCTGCACGGCCTGGAGGAGTACGTCCGAATCGACGAGGTCGTGGTCTGCCGCGACGTCCTCGTCGGGACGGCAATCCGGTATTGCGCGGGGCAGCCCGGTTGAAGGACGAGGCTTGAGCAAGCAGCGGCTGCTCCTGCTGAGCAACTCCACGGTCTACGGACGCGGGTATCTCGACCACGGAGAGGCGGAGATTCGCGCCATTCTGGCCGGCGTCGACCGCGTTCTGTTCGTGCCTTACGCGCTGTTCGATCGGAAGGGCTACGCGCTTCAGGCGCGCGCCCGGTTCGAGGCGATGGGCCTCCGGCTCGATTCGGTCGACGAAGCGCCGGACCCGCGGGATGCGGTGCGGAGGGCGCGGGCGGTCTTCATCGGAGGCGGCAACACGTTCCGCCTTCTCGACGCGCTCTTTCGGCACGAGCTCCTGGATGCGATCCGTGACCGGGTCGCGAGCGGCGTTCCCTACGTCGGATCCAGCGCGGGCTCGATCGTGGCCGGCCCGACTCTCCAGACCACCAAGGACATGCCGATCGTCCAGCCGCCCTCCTTCCGGGCGCTCGGCCTGACGACGTTTCAGATCAGCCCGCACTATCTCGATCCCGATCCGACCTCGACCCACATGGGGGAGACGCAGGAGGAGCGCATCCGGCAGTTTCACGAGGAGCACGCGACTCCCGTCGTCGGCCTGCGCGAGGGAGCGATGCTGCGCGTGGAAGACGGAGCCGTTGTCCTGAAGGGCGAGCCGGGCGCGCGGATCTTCCGGCGCGGCCACGACCCGGTCGAAGCGGCGGCAGGCCAGCGGATCGACCAATACCTGACGCGGAGCGCTCCCGCGTGACGCGCGGCACGTTGGTCCTGACTCGCAGCGATGTCTCCGAGCTGCTCGACATGGACTCCTGCATCACCGCGGTCGAGGAGGCATTCCGTCTGGAGGGAGAGGGGCGCGCGGCTCGCGCGGGCGTCCTGGGTTTTCCGAGCGCCGGGGGGGGCTTTCACGTCAAGGCCGCGGCGCTCGAGCTCCAACGCCCCTACTTCGCGGCGAAGGTCAACGGCAACTTCCCGGGCAATCGCGAACGGTTTGGCCTTCCGACGATCCAGGGCGTCGTCGTCCTCTGCGACGCTGAGAATGGTTCGCTTCTGGCGCTCATCGACTCGATGGAGATCACGAGCCTGCGGACCGCGGCCGCGACAGCGGTCGCCGCGAAGTCCCTCGCGCGGGCGGACTCGCGCGTCGCGGCGATCTGCGGCGGCGGACGCCAGGGGCGGGCGCAGCTCGCGGCGCTCCGCCGGGTTTTGCCATTGCGCAGGGCGTTTGTCTTCGACACGGATCCCGCGACCGCGGAAATCTTCGCGGCCGAGATGGGACCGATCCTCGGCATCGAAGTCGTCGTCGCGGCCTCGCCGGCAGAAGCTCTCGCCGGCGCCGACGTCTGCGTCACCTCGACGCCTTCCCGGAGCCCCTTTCTGAAAAAAGGCGACTTGAGGCCCGGAGTCTTTCTGGCGGCCGTTGGAGCCGACTCTCCCGAGAAGCAGGAAGTGGATCCGGAGCTTCTCGCCAGCGCCCGGGTCGTGGTGGATGTGCTGGAGCAATGCGCGACGATCGGCGAGCTCCATCACGCGCTCGAAGCGGGGCGGATGACGCGGTCCGATGTCTACGCCGAGCTCGCCGAGATCGTCTCCGGACGGAAACCGGGGCGGCAGAGGTCCGAGGAGATCGTGATTTTCGACAGTACGGGGACCGCGCTGGAGGATGTTGCGGCGGCGGCGGCGGTGTTCGAAAAGGCCGTCGCGGCCGGGCGCGGCGCCTTGTGCGACCTGGCGCAGTAGGAAGGGCCGCTCCGGGCGGATAAACTCTCCCGGATGGCCGCCTTGCCCCCGGAGCTCTCCTCCACTACGACACGTGCGGCCAGCGCCTGTCCGCTCGATTGCCCCGACGCGTGCAGCCTCGAGGTCCAGCTCGAGGACGGCCGGGCCGTCGCGATCGCCGGAACCCGCGTCAACCCCCTTACCGACGGCTACATCTGCGCCAAGGTCCGGCGCTTCCCGGAGCATCTCTACGGCCCCGACCGCGTTCGGTACCCCCAGATCCGAGTCGGCGAAAAGGGAAAGGGACAGTTCCGGCGAGTCTCCTGGGAGGAGGCGCTGGATGACGTGGCGCGCAGGCTGAAGGAGCTCGTCGACCGCGGCCAGGGAGAGCGCATCCTTCCCTTTTGCTACGGGGGATCCAACGGCTACCTCTCTCACGACGCAATCGACGCGAGACTCTTTTCTCGGCTGGGCGCGTCCCGGCTGGCGCGAACGGTCTGCGCGGCGCCCTCGGGAGCGGCAGCGCAGGGGCTCTACGGAAAGATGCCCGGCGTCGCTTTGCAAGACTACGCGGACGCGAAGCTCATCGTCCTGTGGGGCGTGAACCCGTCGGTTTCCGGAATTCATCTGGTCCCGCACGTCCAGGAGGCGCAAAAGAGAGGCGGAAAACTCATCGTGGTCGACCCGCGCCGAACGCGTCTGGCCGCGCGCGCGGACCTTCACCTGGCGATCCATCCGGGCACGGACCTCGTCGTCGCGTTGGCCTTGATCCGGTGGCTGTTCGGGAAGGGCTATTCGGATGAGAAGTTCCTCTCCGAGCACACGACCCGGTCGGAAGAGCTGCGCCGGCGCGCGGAGCCGTGGACGCTCGAGCGAGCGGCGGAGACGGCGCGCGTACCTGTCGGGGACCTCAAGCGCTTCGCCCGCCTCTACGCGGAGTCGCATCCGGCGGCCATCCGCTGCGGCTGGGGAGTCGAGCGAAATCGCAACGGCGGATCCGCGGTCGCGGCGATCCTCGCGCTGCCCGCGGTCGCCGGCAAGTTCGGCGTCCGCGGAGGGGGGTACACGATGTCGAACTCGAAGGCCTGGGACCTCGATTCGGCCGCAGCGGCGGGGGCCGCGAGCTGGACGACACGAGAGGTCAATATGAGCCGATTGGGCCAGGTGCTCGCCGGCCGCGAAGGAGGACCGGTCGATCTCCTCTTCGTCTACAACGCCAATCCGGCGATGACGATCCCCGACCAGTCGAAGGTTCTGGCGGGACTCGCGCGGGAAGATCTCTTCACCGTCGTCTTCGATCCCGTGATGACGGACACGGCTCGGTATGCCGATGTGCTCCTGCCCGCGACCACCTTTCTGGAACGCTCAGAAATGTCCCGCGGATACGGCGCGATGGTTCTCCAGAGCACGCGGCCGGTGCTGGAGCGTGTTGGGGAGTCCCGTCCGAATCACGAGGTCTTCGGAGAGCTGTGCCGCCGGACCGGTGTGGCGCGCCCGGAAGACCCCGAGACGGCCGGGGAGCTGGCGGCGGCGCTCCTGTCGCGAAGTCGGGAAGGGGAAGCGATCGCTGCCGCGCTGGCGCAACACGGCGCCGCCTATCCCGGCGGAAACCCGGCGCCCATCTCTTTCGTCGACGTCTTCCCGCGGACGTCGGACGCGCGCGTGCATTTGGTGCCGGAGGAGCTGGATACCGAGGCCCCCGGCGGGCTCTACCACTTCCAACCGGAGCCCGCGAGCGCGAGTTTCCCGCTGGCTCTGCTGTCGCCCGCGACCGATCGCACGATCTCTTCGAGCCTTGGCGAGCTACGCCGCGAGGCGGTCGGTGTCGAGCTGTCGCCGGAGGATGCGCAGGCGAGGGGAATCTCCGACGGCGATCGCGTCCGCGTCTTCAACGAGCTCGGCGAGGTGGTCTGCGGGGCGCGGCGGAATGCCACTCTGCGGCCGGGGGTGGCGGTTCTTCCCAAAGGCCTTTGGGGCCACAACACCGAAAACGGGATGACGGCGACCTCTCTCGCCCCAGCCACCCTCTCGGATCTGGGTCAGGGCGCCTGCTTCAACGACGCCCGTGTCCAGGTCGAGCGGCTGTAGCGCATGAGCGCGACCCACGGCTCCTCTCTGCTTCCCGCGGCCGGCCTGGTGACGGATCGCGCCGGCGGCCGGCGCCGGCTGCGCGCCGCGATCGCGGTCGTCGCGGGGGTGCTTCTCGTCGAGGTCGTGGGAGGCTTGCTCTCGCACAGCCTCGCGCTGCTCGCGGATGCCGCGCACGTCTTTGCCGATATCGGCGCGCTGACGCTCGCGTATGCCGCCGCGACGCTGGCGGAACGGGCGCCCACGGGCCGCCACACCTTCGGCCTCTACAGGGCCGAAGTCCTCGCCGCTTTCGTCAACGCCCAGGTCCTTCTTCTGATGGCGCTTTTCATCGGATACGAAGCGGTCCGGCGTCTGACTCATCCCGTGGCGATCCACGCGGGACTCATGCTCGCGGTCGGCTCGGTTGCTCTGGCCGGCAACATGATTTCGGTTCTTCTGCTCGCCCGCGGGCGGAACACGAACCTGAACCTGCGTGCGGCCTATCTCGAAGTGGTCATGGACACACTCGGCGCTTTAGCGGTCGTGGCCGCCGCGGTGGCGATCCCCGTGACCGGCTGGACCTGGATCGACCCGGCCCTTTCGGGCGCGATCGCCCTCGTGATTCTGCCGCGCGCCGTGGGGTTGCTCCGCCAATCCGGGCACATCCTTCTCGAGGGGACGCCCGGAGAGATCGACGTGCCGACCCTTCGGCGCCTGTTGAGCGATATTTCCGGTGTCGAAGAAGTGCACGACCTGCATTTCTGGACCCTGACCTCTGGCCTCCATTCGGCCAGCGTTCACATTCGAGCCTCGACCGAAATTCCGCGAGCGGAGCTGCTCGCCGCCGTGCAGCGGCTGCTCCAGGAGCAGGCCGGCGTCGCGCACGCGACCATTCAGGTCGAGTGGGGATCGGAGATGACGTGCCACGCTTCCAATCGGGGACATGCGTGAGGAAGAATCGGTTCATCACGTGATCGGATCATCGGGTTATCGCCCCTCGTCGAGGGGCAAATGAACCGATGAACCGATGAACCGATGGACAGTGGGAGGAACGGATGAAGCTGTTCGCTGGAATCGTCCTTGGCATCTTGATCGTCTTCCTAGCCGCGTTCCTCATCGCCGCCACTGGCTCCTTCGACGTCGCCGCGAAATCGGGCGAAGGGAAATTCGAGAAGAAAGTGGCGACGTTCACGCTGATGCGGTCGGTCGCGCGCAGGGCGCCGAAAGAGAACAACCCATTCCCCGCGAGCCCCGAGGTTCTGCGCGCGGGGCTCGCGCACTACAAGGAGAACTGCGTCATGTGCCACGGCGCGCCCGGCGTCGAAGAGACGGAGGCGGCAATGGGGCTGAATCCGCCGGCGCCGGATCTGACCCTTCCGGCGGTCCAGCAGATGACCGACGGGCAGCTCTATTGGATCGTCGGCAATGGCATCCGTATGACCGGCATGCCCGCCTTTTCCTTGACGCACAAAAAGGAGGAGATCTGGCATCTGGTCGCGTTCGTCCGGCATCTGCCGCAAATTTCCGCTGACGAGCAAAAGGTTCTGAAGACGGGATCGGAAGAGGAGCAGGGTCATCACGAAGAGGAGACCGCGCCTGCGAGCCCCGTGGAGAAACCCAAAGCCGCGGGGGCCCCGGCCCCGACACCGCATACCCATCCGCCCGGAACGAAACCCCACAGCCACTGAGCTGCCAGCAATGCGAACCTCCCGCGTCCGGTTGCAGGGTCCGGTGAAACGCATCCTCGCGCTTGCGGCCGCATGGAGTCTCTTCTCGCTCCCGTCGCTGGCCGTGGCCTGCGCCATCTCCTGCGATTTCGCCTCCTGCGAGACGTCGTCGCCGGCTTGTGCGGCTCACGAGCAGAGCGGGAGCGACCGGCATCAGGCACCGCCCTCCTCCAGCCACTGCCCGGGTTTTCATTCCGCGGGAGCGGTCACCTCCCTGCCGCGTCCCCTCTCGAGCGCCCGTTCGGGCAGCCTGATACCGGCGCACGAGCTCCTCGGCGCGAGCAGCCGGCTTTTTGGCCCAGCGGCCGCGACCTCCTCCGTGTGTCCGACTCCGAGGAGCCGATCCGCCCCGCCGACTCTGCGCATCTGATTCTCCGTTACGCCTCCGGCCCGACCGATTCTTCGGCGGGCCACTCCTGCTCTGCCGAAACGGAGGACCCGTGAAGGCTCGAACTCAGTTTCTGACTCTTTTGCTCTTTCTCGCGGCTCGTTCCTGGGCCGAGGCGCAGCACGAGCATCACCCCATGCCGTCGCCGACCCCCACACCGACACCCACGACCGCGCCGGCCGGCGTCCCTTCGCCGAGGCCTGCGGAAGAACCATCCAGCCATGAGGTGCACCACTTACCAAACCCCGATCCGATGGCCGCGATGGAGGAGATGGAGCCGATGGAGCACTGGATGACGATGCTCCACGGCTACGCTTTCCTGACGGCCAACCGGCAGGGCGGGCCTTCGGGAGATCGCGAGTTCGAGTCGCAGAACCACTTGATGACGATCGCCATGCGCCGGTGGGCGGGCGGAAAGCTCTCGCTTCTCGGCACGTTCTCACTGGAGCCGGCGACGATCCCGCCGCGCGGCTCGGCCGAGCTCTTCCAGCGCGGCGAGACGTATCACAATATATTACTTGTGGACCTTCAGCATCCCCACGACCTCTTCGTGGAGCTCGCCGCTGCCTGGGAGAGGCCGGTCGGCGCCGGGAAGCTGCGCTTCTACGTTGCGCCGGTCGGCGAGCCGGCTTTGGGACCCGTGGCGTACCCGCACCGTTTGTCGGCGTCGGAGAACCCGACCGCGCCCCTCTCTCATCACAACCAGGACTCGACCCACATCTCTTACGACGTCGCAACTGTCGGCTTCGCGGCTTCGATTTTCACGCTCGAGGCCTCCGCGTTTCACGGCGCGGAGCCCGACGAGAACCGCTGGAACCTCGAGGCGGGACCGCTCGATTCGTATTCGGGAAGATTGACGATTCGACCCGTGCCGGAGCTGGCGTTTCAGGTTTCCGCCGGTCATCTGGAGCACCCCGAGGCGATCGAGCCTGGAAATCAGACGCGTTCCAGCGTGTCTCTGACCTACCAGAAATCGACTCCGGGCGGTTTCTTCGCCGCGAGCCTCATCGCGGGCCGAAATCAGGCACCGGAAGGGCCGGAATGGGGAAACCTCTTCGAGTGGACCTGGAGATTCGCGGAGAGAAACTTCTTCTACGGGAGGCTCGAAAGCGTGGACCGGGACCTCTATGAGCTCGTCCACAAGACCCAGCGGCCGGAAGGAGTCCCAAGGCAGCGCACACAAGTGCAGGCGGCCACTCTGGGCTTCGTTCGAAATGTCCCGCTGCTGACAGAGGCGGAAACCGGAATCGGCGCCGATGCCACACACTACCGCTTCCCCTCGCGCCTCGACTTCGTCTACGGCAGCAATCCCATCTCCGTCCACGCCTTCTTGCGCATCCGCTTCGGTACTCATGGCGGCTCCCACGCCGGGATGTGACCGGACCAGTCGCGAAGCTCGACGCGACCTCTTAGAGGACGGCCTTCCGCCGGAACTGGCGGATCCCCAGCATCAGAAAGAGAAGGTTGAAGAAGATCAGGCCGCCGAAGATCACGGCCAGGGATAGGTGTGGGAACTGCGGGACCAGCGCGCTCCGAAGTCCTTCGCTGGCATAGACGACGGGATTGGCCAGCACCGCCTTCTGCAGAACGGGAAATCTGGCCAGCGCGCTCCACGGGTAGTAGGTGCAGCCGAAGAAGATCATCGGCGCCAGGACGAGCGAGAACATCAAACCGATGTGGGTCTGACCGATCGAGCACCCGAGTGTCAACCCGACCGCGGACGAGACGAGGGCGACGAGCAGGCAGATGGATGCGAATTGAAAGGGGTGGGCGAAGACAATCTCGACCCCTTTGCCCATCGTGAGCCAGGCCGCGGGGAGAACGACCAGGCCGGCGACGAGCGCCTGGATCATTCCCCCGACGATCTTTTCGACGGCGACCCACTCGATCTCGATGGGAGCCAGCAATCGGTCTTCGATCTCGCGCGTGAACTGGAACTCGGCGATCAGCGGCATCGCGACGGCCTGAATTCCGGAAAGGAGCATCGAGAGAGCCATGATGCCGGGCAGCAGAAGGCTCTTGTACTGCATCGGCATGTATCCCGATGTCGTGAGGACTCGCCCGAAGACGAAGACGAGCAGCATCGGCTGCAGCAGCGTCTGGAGCAGGAGTGGAAAGAAATTGCGCCGCGCCACGCGGGCGTCGCGACCCAACAGAGCGAGAAACGTCTTGAAGTTCATAGCCGTAAGTTTTCAGTCATCAGTAATCAGTTATCAGTTTTGAACTGAAAACTGAGAACTGAAAACTGACAACTCAATCCCTCAAGCTCCTCCCTGTGTGGTGTAAAAACAAATTTTCCAGCGACGGCTCGGAGACGTGCAGATCGGTGACGATCCCGCCGGCTGCCGCGACGACCGGGAAAGCTTCGGCGGCGAGGGGTCCGCCCCGGTCGGCGTAAAGGTCCACCCCCGAATCTCCCACCGCTCGGGCCTCGGTCACGCCGGGCAGCCGCGTCAGCCTCTCGATGAGCTCCGGCGTGCGCGGCCGCAGCTTGAGTTGGATGACGAAGCCTCCAGGAATCGAATGCTTGAGCTCTTCCGGTTCTCCGAGCGCGATCAAGCGGCCGTGATCCACGATCGCGACTCGCCGGCAGAGATCGTCGGCCTCTTCCATGTTGTGCGTGGTCAGCACGATCGTTTTGCCGCGGGCGTTATATTGCCGAACCATCTCCCAGAGGAGCAGGCGTGTTTGCGGATCGAGACCCGCGGAGGGCTCGTCCAAGAAAAGGACCTCGGGGTCGTGCATCATCGCGCGGGCGATCGACATGCGCTGCATCATGCCGCCGGAGAATCCCTTGACGAGCTGGTCGGCCCGATCCACGAGCTGGAAGCGCTCCAGCAGCTCCTGGGCCCGTTGCGCGCGCTCCGCGGCCGCCATCCCGAAGTAGGCGCCGTGGAAAGTCAAGATCTCGCGCGCTGTGAGAGCGAAATCGAGGTTCGGGCGCTGCGGCACGACGCCGATGCGCCGTTTCACCGCAACGCGATCCGTCCACACCTCGTGCTCGCCGATCCACGCCCGACCCGCGGTCGGCCGGATCCGCGTCGTGACCACTCCGACGGTCGTCGACTTTCCGGCGCCGTTGGGGCCGAGGAGGCCGAAGATCTCCCCCGGTTCGATCTCCAGGGAGAGTCCGTCGAGCGCGACGATCTCCTGCTTCTCCTTTCGGGCCTTTCCTGTCTTGCCTCCGCCGAAAGTCATTCCGATCGAGCGCCCCGGGGCCCCGGAGGGCGGAGGCGAGGTGTAGACCTTCCGGAGCCCCTCCGTTCGAACGCCGATCACCATTGCCGAGATGATATCCGCGTCCTTCGAACGAGCTGCTCGTGCGTCTCCGGATCAGCCCGGCTCGAGTTTCATCGCGTTGGCCACGACGTCTCCGACCGAAACTCCACCCCGGTAGTTGCCGAGAAAAGTCAGGCCTGGCCAGTCTCTTTCTGTGCGCTGGAGAGTTTCGATCCGCGGCCCATGTTCCAGGTCGTACTGAGGGAGCGCCCGCGCGTAGCGGGTGATCCGCACGATCTCGAAGGGGGAAGTCGGGTGGAGCACCGCGAGGTCGTCTTCAACGATCGACGCAAGCTCCGGGCCGGGCAGATCGACCGCCGCGGGATCGCGGGTGCCCCCGAGAAAAATGGTCGCCAGAAACCGGCCCGGCGGCGCGCGATCCGGAAAAAGGCTCGAGCTGTAGATGGCTCCCAGGATTCGGCGTTCCGGCTGAGGGACCACCAGATGCCCGAACCCTCGCGGCGGGGAGGGAAAGACGTCGATCGGCCAGGCCAGGTGCAGAACCACGAGAGGAGGATGTGGGATCGCCTGCAGAGCCGCGGCGGCATCGGGGGCGAAACTCCCGATGAGGATCGCGGCATCCCGGGCGGGAGTGGCGAGGACGACGCGTCGCGCGGAGATTTCTTCCCTGGCGGTGCAAACGGTCCAGCTGTTCTCCGAGCTCCGCAGCGCCTCGACGCGTGTCCCGAGTCTCAGGCGGTCGCCCAGCCGCGCCGCAATTGCGCGCGGCAAGGTCTCGAGGCCCTCTCGGAAGCTCAGAAGGCCTCGGACGGGCGGCGGGCCAGTGGCTCGCCATCGCTCGACGAGAGCGCCGAAGGTGAGACTGGAGAAATCCCTCTCCCACCGCGCCAGTTTCGGAAAACACTGTGCGACGTCGAGCTGCCAGGCGTCGCCGGCGAAGACACCCGAGATGAAGGGCTCGACGAATCGTTCGGCGACCTCCGGCCCGAGCCGGCGCTGAAAAAAAGAAGCGACCGACTCGACTCGCTCCCTCGACGGAAAGACGGAAAACTCCGCGAGCAGGCGCAGCTTTCCTCGCGAGGAGAGCAGAGGAGTCGAGAAGAAGCTTTTCAGGGACATCGGGATCGGGTGGAGACTTCCCCGGAAGTCGATGAAGCGCGGCTCCCGCGGATCAGCGAGGAGTGCCTCTTTCTGGAGATCGAGCCCCACGACCAGCTCCCAGAGCGGTGGTGTCGGCCGCACCGTGTTCGGCCCCTTCTCGAGCAGGAACCCGTCTCGCATTTCCGACGAGACGACTCCTCCGGCGCGGCTGGACTCTTCCAGAAGCAACACGTCCTGTCCGGATCGAGCCAGCGCGTCGGCGCGGGTCAGCCCGGAGAGGCCCGCCCCGATGACGACCGTATCGATCACGACCAGAACTCCTTTCGGGAGAGAGCGAGGTCTTCGAGGGCCGCGAGGAACGTGGGATGGTCGTTCAGGCCTCGAGTCCGCCGGAAGTGACCGATGCCGACCCGCTTCGCTTCCTCGCCAAACAGTTGATCGATCTCATAGAGCGTCTCGACATGGTCCGTCACGAAGGCGATGGGAATCGCGAGGACCTGTTTGACCCCGGATCGCCCGAGCTCGCCCAGGACCTGCAGCGTGGAGGGACCCAGCCATTCGATCGGGCCCAGCTTGGATTGATACGCCAGAGTCCATGGTGATCGGTTCTGGAGGCGCTCGTTGATCGCGCCGATCGAGGCCTCGACCTCCCGGGGATAAGGGTCTCCCTTCCTGGTCACGAGCTTTTTGGGGATCGAATGCGCGGAATAGAGCAGGTGGACCGCTTCCGGGCGCGGGTCGGGAAAACGGGCGATCTCCTGCTCGATGAGATCCGCGTGCGCCTGGACGAAGAGGGGGTGCGTGGGCCAGGAGCTCAGCTCCTCGATCGGGGCGCCGGGCGCGCAGCGTTCGACCGCGCTCCTCGCGCGCTCGAGCGCGCCCTTTGTCGTCGTCAGCGAATACTGCGGATACAGAGGAAAGGCGAGAAAACGGCGGGCGCCCTGACCGGCCTGCTCGCGCACGACGTCCTCCACGAGCGGCGCCGAGCAATTCATCGCCGCGCGAACGACGACGTCCAAACCGCGTTCGCGTAAACGCTTCTCGACTCCGGCCGCCTGCTGCTCGGTCAGACGACGGATCGGGGAACCGCCGCCGATCCTCCGATAGAGATCGCGCGATGTGTTGCGCCTCGCAAACGCAATCGACGCGGCGATCGCCTTGCGTAAAATCGCGGGACGCACCGAGATGACGTCCGGATCCGAAAAGAGCCGATAGAGAAAGCGCGGGACCTCATCGAGGGTCTCGGGCCCGCCGAGCTGGAGGAAAAGGATGGCGCGGGTGGTCATGACCGAGGACCGAGGTCGGAGGACGGGGGACGGAATGGGCTGGCGCCAGCACGTTTCTTTTTGACAGATGCCACTTGAGTCCGCAGTCCTCGGTCCTCAGTCCTCAGTCGGAAACCCCTACAGCGTCTTCGAGAACACCGGCTTCTCCGGCGTGGCGGCAAGATAGGCATCGAAGGGCATCGCCAGATTTCGCAGAAACACCCGGCCCATCGATGTGGCGCGCACTTCCTCTTGCGAGAGCTCGACCAGACCGTCGGACGCCAGGGGCTGCAACCGGGCCAGGGCGTCTCCGAAGGTCGCGTCGAAGTCGATTCCGAACTCCTTCTCGATTTCGCTCTTGAGGACAACGCCGTGGCAGAGCAGGTTTCCGATGACGGTTCGGCGCAGCCGGTCGTCCTCGGAAAGATGAAAACCCCGGAAGGTCGCCGCCCCCTCGCGACCCACGGCGTCCCGATAAGCGGGAAGCTCCCGGCGGTTCTGGACGTACGCTTTCCCGACCGAACCGATCGCGCTCATCCCGAACCCGATCAGGTCGGTCCCGGCCTTGGTCGTGTAGCCCTGGAAGTTCCGGTGGAGCGAGCGGCTGGCCCGTGCGCGCGCGAGCTCGTCGGTCGGCCGCGCGAAGTGATCCATGCCGATGTACTCGAAGCCGGCCTCGGTGAATCGCTCGAGCGCTGTGCGGAAGATCTCGAACTTCGTCCGCTCGTCCGGCAGATGCGGCACGAGCACGTTCTGATGTTTCTTCATCCACGGCACGTTGGCGTACGAGTAGACCGCGAGGCGATCCGGACCGATGTCGAGGACCTGATCGATCGTGGCGGCAAACGTCTCCGCAGTCTGGAAGGGGAGACCGAAGATCAAATCCATGTTGATGCTCGGAAATCCGAGCTGCCGCGCCTGTTCGACCAGCCTCTTCGTATCTTCAAAGGGCTGAACGCGGTTGATCGCGGTCTGGACGCGGGGGTCGAAGTCCTGGACTCCCATCGAGAGCCGATTGAAGCCCAGCCTGGCGAGCGTCAGCAGGTGCTCTCGCGTCGTCACACGCGGATCGACCTCCACGCCGATCTCGGCATCCTCACCGAACCGGAAACGATCGCGGAACTTTCGCCCGAGACGCATCAGACGTTCGGGAGAGAAGTAAGTCGGCGTCCCGCCACCCAGGTGGAACTGAACGACAGGCCGCTGCGAGCCGACCCGCTCGGCGACCCAGTCGATTTCCCTCTCGAGCGTCACCAGGTACGCGTCTTCCGGGGAGTGCTCGCTGCCCGTGATGACGACCGTGCACCCGCAGAAGTAGCAGAGCTTCTCGCAGAAGGGCAGATGCACGTAGAGCGAGAGCGGGGCAGGCGTTTCGGCAGCCGAGCTTTCCCTGAGGACCCTCTCGTAATCGGCGGGGCGGAAATCTTCCGTCCAGACCGGCGCGGTCGGATACGAGGTATAGCGAGGCCCGGGGACGTTGTACCGATGGAGAAGATCGAGGGTGACGTCGGACGTCTTCATCGCTTCATCAAAGGATTGCGCTCGGCTTCGGTGGCCTTCGTCCTGGAACTCTCTCGGCCGCCAGTCGCTGAGCGACTGGCGCGGCCGAAAGCCGGGCGAGAGCCGAGAGCTTGATCCTTAACGGCATCGAAGAATGATTCCACGCTTTCGAGCGGAGTCTGCGGAAGAACGCCGTGACCCAAGTTCAAAATGTGCGACCGTCCGCCCGTCTCGGCCAGGAGGGCCTGTACCCGGCGGCGAACGTCGGTCGGCTCGCCTAAGAGCGCGCCCGGGTCCAGATTGCCCTGAAGGGGGCGTTCGGGAACACGGCGGCGAGCCTGTGAGAGCGGAAGGCGCCAGTCGATCGACAGGACGTCGGCTCCGGACTCGCCCATCGCCTCGAGAAGATGCGCGCATCCGTTGACGAAGAGGATGACGGGCGCGCCTTCTGCCCCCTTTCCCGGCGGGAGAGGGGAGGGGTGAGGGGAACCCCGCTGGATGCCCGCGATCGCGCGGCTCACGGCCGGAAGAGCCCACTCCCGATAATCCTCCAGCGTCAGCTCTCCTGCCCAGGTGTCGAAGAGCTGGACCGCCTGGGCCCCTGACGCGATCTGGAAGGTGAGCACATCTGCCACGACATCCGCCAGAAGGTCCAGCAGCCGACGCAGCGTCGCGGGGTCCCTGCCCATCATCCGCTTGATCGCGGCGAAGGATTTCGATCCTCCCCCTTCGACGAGGTAAGAGGCGAGCGTCCACGGGGCTCCCGCAAATCCGAGAACCGCGGCTCGATCGCCGACTTCGCGCCGGAGAGTGCCGAGAATTTCTCCGGTGAACTTGAGCTTCTCGGACGGATCGAACCGCGCGAGCCTGCGGACGTCGGACGCGGATGCGATCGGCTCCGGCAGATGCGGTCCTCCCTCGCCGAACTCAACGGGGACGCCCATTGCCTCGACAGGCACGAGGATGTCGGAGAAGAAGATCACGCCGTCCGGGCGAAACCGCCGAAACGGCTGGAGCGACACCTCGACGGCCAGATCAGGAGTCCGGCAGAGGTCGAAAAACGACGCGCGGGCCCGGACCTCCCGGTACTCGGGAAGATACCGGCCCGCCTGGCGCATCATCCAGGCGGGCGCGCGATCCACCTCTCGACCGAAACAGGCGTCGAGGAGGCGCCGGGCCGAGGACTCCGTCGAGCTCATCTCTAGCACAATAACTCCCGATTCAGCATTGTCCAACAGCGCCAGGTTTATCCGGTTAATGCAAATCGCTCAGGAGGCCTGTCCCGGACTGGAAGCCAGCGTCCAAACCAGGAGAGAGTCGTCTACGCCACGAGCTGCCGCAGGACGTAGGGA
>JBKPDV010000133.1:0-13169 GCA_046728075.1 Acidobacteriota bacterium
CGGTCTGACCGTCCACGCGCTCACGCTGCTTCCCCAGGGGCGGATTCCGAAAACCTCGAGCGGAAAGATTCGGCGCAGGGCATGCCGGTCCAACCTCCTGGAGGGAGAACCGGAGGCCTACCTGCAGGTCGTGGGCGACACGGAATTTCGCCGGGATTCGTTCGAGTCGAGCCAGAAAGGCCAAGGGTGGGTGCACGCGCGGGCGGTCGCGTCCGGAAAGGGAGACGGCAGCTATGACGGAGACTTGCGTGACCGAGGGTTTCCCGGAAGCGGAGGAGATCGCGCGGTGGCTGCGGGCTCAACTGGCCCGACAGATGAAAATCTCGGAGGCGGCCATCGAGCCCACTCGCCCGATGGCCTACTACGGCCTCGATTCGATGGCGGGGCTCACGCTCGTGGTGGAGCTCGAGTCTTATCTGGGCCGGCCGATCGAGGAGACAGTGTTGTGGGACCATCCCACGATCGAGAGCCTCTCGCGCTATCTCGCGAGCGAAACGCCTCCGGAGGCGACCGGAACGGGCGGCGAGAAGTGACGCGCAGGAAAAGGATCCTCTTCTTCGCCGAGGCCGTGACGCTCGCGCACGTGGCACGACCGCTGTCGCTCGCCCGGTCGCTCGACCCACGCGAGCATGACGTCCTGCTTGCCTGCGACCCCCGTTTCGAGAATCTCTCCCCCGATCTGCCGTTCCCGGTGCGGCCGATTTCCACCATCCCGACGGATCGATTCTTGAAATCGCTCGACACCGGCTCGCCCGTCTACGACGTCGACACTCTGCGCGCCTATGTGAGCGAGGACCTGGAGGTCATCCGCGAGTTCGAGCCGGACGTGGTCATCGGCGACTTCCGTCTGTCGCTCTCCGTCAGCGCCCGTCTGGCGGGCGTTCCCTACATGGCGATCACCGATGCGTGCTGGAGCCCGTACGGACGGCAGAGGTATCGCCTCGCCGAGCATCCGATGGTTCGCCTTCTGGGCGTGACGGCCGCGCAGGGGGTGTTCAACATCATCCGGCCTTTTGCCCTGGCCTACCATTGCGTTCCGCTCAACCGCCTTCGGAAGGAGTTTGGTCTTCCGACGCTGGGCTACGACATCCGCCAGGTTTACACGGACGCCGACGAAGTTCTTTACGCCGACATTCCGGAGCTCGCTCCCCTGCTCGGGCTGCCGGAAAATCACCACTATCTCGGGCCGGTTCTCTGGTCTCCCGCCGTTGCCCCGCCGCCGTGGTGGGGTTCGCTTTCGCGGGAGCGTCCGGTCATTTACGTCACGTTCGGAACCTCCGGGCATAGCGAGACCCTGCTGCCGCGCACGTTGAATGCGCTGGCCGATCTACCCGTGACCGTCGTCGCGGCCACGGCGGGCCGGATCCGGGACGGAGCCCCTCTGCCCGCCAACGCCTTTGTCGCGGATTTCCTGGACGGTGAGAAGGCGGCGGCTCGTTCGAGCCTCGTGGTTTGCAACGGGGGAACCCTGACCGTGCAGCAGGCACTCTGCGCGCGGGTTCCGGTTCTCGGGATCGCGAGCAACATGAACCAGCACCTGAACATGCGGTCGGTCCAGCGGACCGGCGCGGGAGAGCTTCTCCGGGCCGGAACCGCCACGCAGGACACGATCCGCGCGACCGTGATGAAGATGCTCACGCAGCCCGCTTACGCGCAGGCCGCGGCGGCGGTGGCGGAGATCTACTCGCGGTACGACTCGGCAGCTCTCTTCGCGGACCTGGTCGCCGCCAGTCCCGCGCGCGACCGGAGTTCCGTCGTTTCGATTTCCCGCGGCTTCGCCAAGAAGAAAAAGGCGATCGTCCGCGAGCTCGAGCCCACGGTGCGGGAGACGGCCGCCGAGGCGGACGCCTATGACCAGTTCGATCGGCTCTACGGCGAGATCCTCTACCAGGGGTTTGCCGAGTCCGCCCTGAGGATGGGGGTGACGCACGGGCGAGTGCTGGATGTCGGTGTGGGCTCCAGTCGAATCGCGATCCGGCTCGCTCGTCTGAATCCGCGCTTTTCCTTCGATGTGCTCGCTCTCTCCCAGACGATGCGGGAGCTGGCCGAACGGTGTGTGACCGAAGAGGGATTCGAGCGGCAGATTCGCGTCTCCCTGTGGGACGGCTCGAAGCTGCCGTTTCCCGACGGCTCCTTCGACATGGTGATCTCCAACAATCTGCTTCACCGGGTCGTGGACCCGAGCGTCGTCTTGAAGGAGATCCAGCGGATCGCCAGGCCCGAAGGAGCGATCCTCGCCCGCGACGTCCGGCGCCTTCCCGCCTTCTGGATGGAATTGCTGCTGCCGCTCTACTGCCGGCGCTACAAGCCGACATTGAAACGGCTGGCCGTCGGCGCCTTCCGCGCGGCGCTCTCGTGGGACGAGTTCCTGGAGGTCGCCTCCTCCTCGGGCCTCTCTCGGGCGCGGTTGAAGAAGCACTTCGTCACGTCGATCGGCCTCGAGGTTCCCGCCCTGTCGTATGAGCCGTCGGCGATTCGTTTCCCGCCGGCGAAGTCCCTCTGGCTGCGATTCGCCAAGTCCTTCTATCTCTCTCGACCTCCGTCGAGGAGGTCCGCCTCGGGGGGCGAATCGGTTCCTGTCGCGGCGGGCCGGCGGAGCGACTGAGCGGTGGCGATCCAAAAGACGGAGGAGAGTGCGCGATGAGAGATGACCGACCGGTCAGTCCGACGGACTACGAGATCGAAGCCAAGAACCCGTTTTTCCGGGTCAACCGTTCGATCGTCGAGAGCGAGATCCGCCCCGGCAACACGGTCAGCTTCTTGAAGGAGCTGGACCTGACGGAGATCGAGCGGATTCGCCAGACCAGCTCGGAACGTCCGACCTACACGGCGTTTGTCGTGAAGGCCGTCGCGCTCGCCCTCAAAGAGCACCCCTACGCGAACCGCCGCGTCGCTTTTCGGCTCTTCTCGTCCGCGCGGCTCCAGCGCTTCCACCACTGTGACGTGGCGGTGGCCTGTGAACGGAATCTTCCGGGGGATCCGGCGGTGGCGTTCATCGACATTCTCCGCGACGCCGACCGTCTCTCGCTCGAACAGATCAGCGGTCAGCTGCGTGCCATGGCGACGTGCGACGAGACGACCAATCCCCAGTGGCACGACTTCTCCCGGCTCATCACGCGCCTGCCGCACTGGCTGGCCACGGTCATGATCCGGCTTCCTTTTTTCTCGCCTCGTCTCTGGGCGACCTACCGCGGAGCGGCCGCCCTGATCAGCTCCCCGGCGAAATACGGCGTCGACGTCGTCGTCGGGACCTGGACGCATCCTCTCGGGGTCTCCTTTGGTCTCGTCCAGGATCGTCCGGTCGTGCGCGACAAACAGATCGTCATCCGCCCGACCATGACGCTGTCTCTCAATTTCGACCGGCGGGTGATGGACGGAGCCCACGCCGCGCGTCTCTTCGCCCGACTGAGTCAGATTCTCGAAAAGGCGTCGACGGAGATGTTCGAATCGCTCCCTCTCGCGAAGGCCCCGGAAGAGGCAGCCGTTTTCGCCGGCAGGCAAGTGGAGGCGGTGGCAGAGGCGGAGAAGCACGCCGAGGTCGAGCCGGCTGTCCGCAAGGGCGCGTTGGAAGCGGAGGAGATCTCCCCGGCCAACCCCCTGGTCCGGCGGCGCGCCGGCCCCGTCGAAGCCGCCGCTGTCTCCTCGGGCGTCGCGCCGCGCGAGAAGCAGGCGAGGAAACGACGGGTCCTGTTCTTCGCCGAAGGCGACCTCGCCCGGCCGATCGCTCTGGCGCGGTCCCTGGATCCCCGGCTCTATGACGTCGTCCTGGCCTGCGACGCGCGGTTCGAGAAGCATTGCTCCGATCTGCCGTTCCCCGTCCGGATCATTGCGTCCATCCCGACGGACCAGTTCATCCAGTCGCTCGACAAGGGCTCGCCGGTCTACGACGTCAAGACCCTGCGCTCCTACGTGCGGGAGGACCTCGAGGTGATTCGGGAGACTCAGCCCGACGTCGTCGTGGGTGATTTCCGGCTCTCGCTTTCCGTCAGCGCGAGACTCGCGGGCGTCACCTACATGGCCATCACGGACGCCTGCTGGAGTCCCTACGGCCGTCAACGGTACCCGTTGGGAGAGCATCCGATGGTGCGGCTGCTGGGCGTGACCGCCTCTCAGGCGGTCTTCAGCCTGATCCGCCCGCTGGCCCTTGCTTACCACTGCCGGCCGTTGAACCGGGTGCGGCGGAAGTTCGGCCTGCCTTCGCTCGGCTACGATCTTCGCCACGTCTACACCGACGCCGACGAAGTTCTCTATACCGACATTCCGGAGCTCGCGCCTCTGCTCGGGCTGCCGGAGAATCACCACTACCTCGGCCCGGTCTCCTGGTCGCCGGGCGTCGCCGCCCCGCCCTGGTGGGAGAGCGTGCCGCGGGACCGGCCGGTTATCTCGGTCACCTTCGGAACAGCCGGTCACAGCGAGCGCCTTCTCCCGCTGACGCTGAAGGCGCTGGCGGATTTGCCCGTCACGGTGATCGCGGCGACGGCGGGCCGCATGGCCGGCGTCTCCTCCTTGCCTGGCAACGCCCTGCTCGCCGATTTCCTGGACGGCGAAAAGGCGGCCGCCCTGTCGAGGCTGGTCATCTGCAACGGGGAGACGCTGAGCGTCCAGCAGGCGCTCTGCGCCCGCGTTCCCGTGCTCGGGATCGCGAGCAACATGAACCAGCATCTGAACATGCGAACCGTCCGCCGCACGGGGGCGGGCGAGCTCTTGCGGGCGGGAACGGCAACGGCCGAGTCGATCCGGGCCGTCGTCATGAAGATGCTCGCGCAACCCTCCTACGGGCAAGCAGCCGCCGCGCTGGCGGAGATCTACGCCCGTTACAACGCCGGGGAGAGATTCCGCGAGCGGATCGCGGCGTGCTCCTCCCGCGGACGCTCGAACGTGGTTCCCTTTGCGCCCCGCCCGGAGCGGCAGAAGCCGGTCGTCCGGGAGCTCGAGCCCGCCATCGAAGAGACGGCCGCGGAGGCGGAGGCCTACGACCAGTTCGACCGCCTCTACGGAGAGATCCTCTATCAGGGGTTCGCGGAATCGGCGCTCCGCATGGGTGTGGCCGGCGGGCGCGTGCTGGACGTGAGCGGGGGAAGCCCGCGCATCGCGATCCGCCTCGCGCGTTTGAACCCCCGCTTTTCCTTTGAGGTCATGGTGCTCTCCATCACGATGAAGCAGCTCGCGCAGCGGTGCGTCGCGGAGGAGAAGCTCGAGGACCGCATCCGCGTGTGCCTCTGGGATGCCAAGCAACTGCCCTTCGAGCCCGGGAGCTTCGATCTCGTGATCTCCAACAACATGCTCCATCGCGTCCGGGACCCCCTGATCGTCCTGCGCGAGATCCATCGCGTCGCGAGCTCGCGGGGCGCCCTCCTGATCCGCGACGTGCGCCGGCTGCCTTCCCCCTGGATGGGGCTGCTCCTGCCGCTCTACTGCCTGCGCTACGACGCGACCCTGAAACGGGTCGCCGAGGGGGCATTCCGGGCGGCGCTGTCTTATCAGGAGCTCGCCGAGCTGCTGCCCGCGTCGGGTCTCGAGCGGGCGCGGATCACGAAGTACTTCGTGACGAGCATCGGAGTGGAAGTCCCGGCCCTCTCCTTCGAGCCGTCGCTTGCGCTTCCGCCCGCACCCGCCCCGCAGTCTCTCGCTCTGCGGCTGGCGAAGTCTCTCTATGTCTCGCGATCCCGGCCGCGTACCCGCGCGCCCGCCGCGCCTCGCGACGGCGGGGCGCCCGAGTCCAGGACCTTGCGGCGATGAAGCTCGGAGGGCGGGACCGCCTTCCGGTCTCCGAGCTGGAGCCGAGAAACAAGTTCTTCGCGGCCCTCTGCGCGATCTCCGACTACGAGCTCGCGCCCGGAAACGCGGTCAGCCTCTTCTCGGAAGTGGATCTGACCGGGATCGAGAGGTTGCGGGGGCAGGCCGCCGCGGCCGGCGCTCCCGAACCCTCCTACACGGCATTCGTCGTGAAGGCCATGGCCAGCGCCCTCGCGGAGTTCCCTTACGCGAACCGGCGCGTCACTCGCCGGCTGATCGGCCGGCCGCGCGTTCAGAGGTTCCACCGGATCGACGCCGTCGTCCTGACGGAACGGAAACTTCCGGACTCGCCGATGGTGACTTCCATGAACCTGCTGCGGGACGCGGATCGACTCTCGGTGGAAGCCATCACGCGGGAGCTCGCGGTCCTGGCCGCGTCGGACGTGACCACGAACCGCCAGTGGCGCCTCCTGACCCGGATCATCACCCGGCTCCCGATGTGGTTGACCCGCGTGGTTCTGCGGATGCCCGCTCTCTTTCCCGCTCTCTGGGTCCGGTATCGGGGCGGATCTTTCGTCGTGACCTGGCTCGCCCAGTCGGGCGTGGACATCGTGGCGGCGACCTGGCCCTGGTCCCTGGGCGTCTCTTTTGGTGCCGTGCGGGAGCGTCCCAGGATCCGCGGCGCCGAATTCGTCGCCTGCCCCACGTTTACGCTGACTTTGAATTTCGATCGGAGACTCATGGCGGGAGCCCCCGCCGCGCGTTTCTTCGCGCGAGTCCTCGAGCTTCTCGAGCAGCCGGTCGCTGAGATGGAGAGAGCTCAACGTGCCGTCTCCTAGCTATCAATTCCCAAGAGGAACTTCCGGGCATGGGAGCCGCACCGGCCCTGCGGCATTCCCCTCGGGACCACGCGGCCGCCCTCGCGAGGCCGAAGGGGAAGCCATCCTGGGCGGCCGCTCGCGAAATCGCTGCAAGGGAGAGCGGTGCGACAGTCTCCTTACGGCCGGTGTAGCCCAACGCGATTTCGAGGGTCCCAGCGGGGAACGCCTCCGGGCCGGGGCTCACAGTGAGACTTCTGTCACGGTGCGAGCCCCGGCGGCGGGTCCGCCTCCCGCTGGCGGCGATGAGCGAGGAGCAAGGAAGAGAAGGACTCCTACCTCAGTAAGCCTGCGACGAGCGTTCCAGCGACGGCCCGGTTTGGAGTTGTGCGGCCGGGCCGGAGCGTGCCGACGAGGGAGGCGGTCCCGACGAGGGGGCGGCTTTAAGCGGAATGCCGTGGTAAGCA
This sequence comes from Acidobacteriota bacterium, assembly GCA_046728075.1. Taxonomy (GTDB): domain Bacteria; phylum Acidobacteriota; class Thermoanaerobaculia; order UBA5066; family Gp7-AA6; genus JBKPDV01. Next base: position 7,022 of record JBKPDV010000133.1, read on the forward strand.
ATGACGCCTAGCCCGCAGTCTGCTGTCCCGATCGTGCAGCCGTGTCCGTCGCCGGACGGCGCGGGAACGGGGCGGGACTTCCGGCGGGACTACGTCATCGAACCGAAGAACAAGTTCTTCGCCGCGATGTGCTCGATCACCGACTTCGAGCTGCGTCCCGCCAATACGGTGACCTTTCTGTCGGAGGTGGATCTGACCGAGATCGAGCGGCTGCGGGCGGCCGGCGGTGAGGGGGGCGCGCGGCTCCGCCCCTCGTATACGGCATTCGTGGTGAAAGCGGTGGCAATAGCCCTCCGGGAGTTTCCCTACGCGAATCGGCGTGTCAGCCGGAGTCTGTTCCACCGGCCGCGCGTCCAGAAATTCCATCGGATCGACGCGGCCGTCCTCGCGGAACGATCGGTGCCCGGCGCTCCGATGGTGGCCTTCGTGGACATGCTTCGGGACGCCGACCGGCTCTCGCTCGGAGAGATCACGGAGCAGCTTCATGCCATGGCCACGGCCGACGTCTCGACCAACAAACAGCTGCGCGACTTCACCAACATCATCACCCGGATGCCGATCCGGCTCGCCGCCCTGGTGTTGCGGATGCCGGCGCTTTTTCCGAGACTCTGGGTCAACTACCGGGGCGGCTCGTTTGTGATCACCTCTCCGGCCAAGTTCGGCGTCGACATCGTGGCGACGACGTGGCCCTGGTCTCTCGGCATCTCCTTCGGGATCGTCAAGCCGCGTCCCCTCGTGCGCCACGGAAAGGTCGTCGCCTGTCCGACGTTCACGCTCACGCTCAATTTCGACCACCGCCTGATGACCGGCGCGCCCGCCGCCCACTTCTTCACGCGCATCGTCGAGCTTCTCGAACGTCCGGGCGCGGCGATGGGGAGCGAGCCATGAGCCGGTCGCAAGGCTCCCACTACGAAATCGAGCCGAAGAACCGGTTCGCCGATGCCATCGTCTCCGTGACCTACGAATTTCGCCCCGCTAACACGGTCACGTTCCTCTGCGACGTGGACCTGACGGAAGTCGAGCAGCTGCGGAAAGACGGCGGGCCGGCGAGAAAGCGTTCCTACACGGCCTTCGTCGTGAAGGCGATCGCCCTCGCTCTGAGGGAGTTCCCTTACGCGAACCGCCGCGTTTGCCGGATTTCCTGGATCCCGTTTTCCGTGGCGCGCCTGCAAACCTTTCTTCGGTGCGACGTGGCCGTGGCGATCGAACGTCACGTGGCTGGCGCGGAGTCGGTGGCCTTCATCGACGTGCTTCGCGACGCCGACCAGCTCTCGCTCGATGCGATCACGGAGCGGCTGCATGAGCTGGCGGTCTCCGACTCCTCGACGAACAAACAATGGCGCGATTTCTCAGCGGTCATCTCGCGCTACCCCAACTGGATCTCGACTCTGTTGATTCGCCTTCCTCTGTTTTTTCCGAGACTCTGGGTGAAGTACCGGGGGGGAGCGGCGCTCGTCAGCTCGCCGGCCAAATACGGGGCGCACGGAGTGCTCGGCACGTGGTCGCACCCTCTCGGGGTCTCGTTCGGCCTCGCCGAGCCGCGGCCGGTCGTCCGCGACGGAAAGATCGTGGCCTGCCCGACTTTTTCGCTGACGCTCAACTTCGACCGCCGGGTGATGGCCGGCGCTCAGGCCGCCCGCTTCCTGAGGAGAGTCGTCGAGCTGCTCGAGCACGCTTCCACCGAGATGGATCGCTCGCCGGCGGATCGGGTCGCCTGATGGAGAAGCGCTCGACTTCGTCTCTCGGCTCGCCGGTCGAGGATTACGACGTCCTCGTCATCGGAACGGGAATGGGCGGCGCGACCCTGGGCTATGCGCTCGCGCGAGCCGGCAAGAAAGTCCTTTTCTGCGAAAGGGGAAGAACGAGCTGGAGCTCCGAGGCGCTGCGCGGCTCCTTCGCGGAGGCTTGCGTCTCCGCATCGGAGGACTCGCATGTCCACGAGAAGGAGATCCTGGCCCGGGCGGGCCGCTGGTCCGACGAGATCGAAGAAAGCTCCTCGGGCAAACGGCGGCGGTTTATCCCCTTCCTGGGCTCCGGGACCGGCGGGTCGAGCGCGCTCTACGGGATGGTTTTGGAGCGCTTCTTTCCGCAGGACTTCACGCCCGGGCGGAACTTTCCGGAGAGCGGCGACTCGTCCCTTCCGGAGTCCTGGCCGATCCGATATGAGGATCTTGCCCCGTACTACGAAGCGGCGGAGAGGCTCTACAGAGTCCGCGGCGGAGGCGATCCCTGCCGGTCGATCGAAAGCGGGACGGCTCTGCTGCCGCCGCAGCCTCTGAACGAAACGAGCCGCGAGCTCTTCGACTTCTTTGCCGCAAAGGGGCTTCATCCTTACCAGCCGCCCTCGGCTTGCGAGGATGTTCCGGACTGCCGCGGATGTCAGGGATTTCTCTGCGAGAAGAGCTGCAAGAACGACAGCGTTCGAATGTGCCTGGAGCCCGCGCTGGACAAGTACGGCGCGCGTCTGCTGGAGCAATGCGAGGTCCTCCGACTCGAGGCCGACGGCGACCGGGTGACTGGGGTCGTCTGCCGGTGGCGCGGCCAGGAGGTGACTCTGCGGGCCGATATCGTCGTGCTCGCAGCCGGAGCGCTCGAGAGCCCCCGCATTCTGCTGGAGTCGGTCTCGCCCGCCTGGCCCGCGGGTCTCGCCAACGACTCGGGTCTGGTGGGCCGGAACCTGATGCGCCACTACACGGACCTCTATGCCGTTTTTCCGAAGCGTCAACGCAGGCCCGACAGCAGCCGCAAACAAGTTGCCTGGAACGACCTCTATCTGAGCGGCACGGAAAAGCTTGGGACCTTTCAGTCCTTCGGGTCTCTTCCGCCGACGGCCTCGTTGATCGCCGATATCGAAAAGGACCTGCAGGACGCCGGCGCCCGGGTCCGACTCGCGCTCTTTCGTCTGGCTCGACCCCTCGTCCGTGCGTTCCTCCAGTGGCTTTCCGTCCGCTGCGTGATCCTGGCGTCTCTGATGGAAGATCTTCCCTATCCGGGCAATCGCGTGGCGCTGTTGGAGCCTGGCCAACCGGACGGCCCGCGGCTCTCGATCGAGTACCGGATCTCGGATCACGACCGGCGGAGGATCCGGATCTTTCGTTCCCGTCTGCGGGAGATCCTGAAGCCCTATCGATTCTTCCGGTTCCCGCAGGCCGAGAACAACAAGAGGCTGGCCCACGTGTGCGGAACCTGCCGGTTCGGAGAGGATCCGCGTTCGAGCGTGCTCACCCCCGACAACCGGGCGCACGGCAGTAACAATCTATATATTGTTGACAGTTCTTTCTTCCCGTCGAGCGGCGGGACCAATCCCGCTCTGACGATCGCAGCCAATGCGCTGCGGGTCGCCGATCGCCTTCTGGAAGAGGCGCCCGCGAGCGCAGGGGTGGAACGGCGGGTCACGGCCTCTTCGAGGCCCTGCGATCCGCCGGGCCATGCGGAAACGCGGCGATGAGGGTCCAGGACCCCTTTCCGATTGCGGCAACCGGCGCCTGCCGTTGTCGAGTCTGCGGATACGAGCCCGCGTCTCCGGAGGATCGCGACGTGGGAACGGCTCGCGGCAACACCAGGCGTTTTGCAAGGGAGACCTTTCGGCTCTGGAAATGCCCGCAGTGCCAGAGCATCCACAACCTGGATCCGGTGGACTTTGCCGACATCTACTCCGACTACCCGTTGAACAAGCGAAAGTTGGATGTCTTTGCGCGGGGAACGTTGCGCAATCTCCTTGCCCGGCTCGAGCGGGCGGGACTGCGAAAGGAAGACTCGATTCTCGACTACGGCTGCGGCAACGGCGTCTTCCTCCAGTTCCTGCGGGAGAAGGGGTTCACCCGCGTGGCCGGCTATGACCCCTTCGTGGCCGAGTTCTCGAGTCTGCCGGCGGGTCCCTTCGACTGCGTGGTGGCCAACGATTTGATCGAGCATGTCCCCGATCCCCGGGCGACTCTCGCGGAATGCGCCGCAAAGGTGAGACCGGGAGGTCTTCTCTACGTCGGCACGGCGGATTCGGAGCCGGTCGTGATGAACGATCTCGAGCCGCACATCATGCGTCTTCATCAACCCTTTCACCGAGTGATCGTGACGGCCAAAGGGCTCGAACGGCTCGCCGGCGAGACGGGACTGGCTCCCGTCGCCGCGTACCGCCGCTCGTACATGGATACGCTCCTGCCTTTTTCCAACTACCGCTTTCTCGACGAGCTCAACAAGACTCTCGGCCACGACCTCGACGCCGCGCTGGATCCTTCCTCCGCGGGCGTGGTGATGCGTACGCCTCGCCTCTGGTTTTTCGCTCTCCTCGGCTACTTTTTCCCGTCGGCCGACGAGCCCGCTGTCGTTCTCCGCCGGCCGGCTGTCGGATCGGGCGAAACGGCTGCCGGGCCGTCGCGCGGATCGTCTTCGAGCCGGCCGGAGGGGCCCCCTCCATCGCGGGGAATCTCTTGACAGGCAGGCGTTTAAACCCGATCCTGAAAGAAAGGGCTTTCATCTCAAGGATGACCTGTTCGCGCGCTTTTTTGGTGTGGCCGCTGCTGATGGCTTTCACCGGCTCGGCCTGCTCGCGCTCCGGGCGGACGGCGCCGGCCGCTCCTCGGCCCAACGTACTGATCGTTTCGATCGATACGCTGCGGGCCGACCGCGTGGGAGCCTTCGGCTCGCAGCTCGGGGCCACGCCGAACCTGGATCGGCTCGCGGCCCGCGGGGTCGTCTTCGAAAACGCCTTCACGACCGCCCCGCTGACCCTTCCCGCCCACGCGTCCCTCTTCTCGGGGCTCTGGCCCTTTCATCACGGCGCCCGGGTCAATGGCGCCGACTCGATCTCGTCCGACGTTCCACTTCTGGCCGAGCGCATGCGGGCCGCCGGAATCAGGACCGGCGCCGTCGTCGGCTCTCTGGTGCTGCGGTCTCAGACGGGGCTCGCGCGCGGTTTCGAGAGCTACGACGACCGGTTCGAGGAGAACCGTACGCGCATCCAACGAGACTGGAACGCGAGGCGGAGAGGGGACGAGGTCGTGGACCGTGCCGCGGCGTGGCTGGATTCCGTCGGAACGGGGCGATTCTTTCTCTGGGTGCATCTCTACGACCCGCATGCTCCCTACGATCCGCCCGAACCGTTCCGCTCCCGTTTCGCCGCAAGCCGTTACGACGCCGGTGTGGCCTACGCGGACGCGTGCCTCGGGCGCCTGATCGCGCGCCTGGATTCGACGGCGAAATTGTCGAACACGATTCTGCTGGTGACCAGCGACCACGGGGAATCTCTCGGAGAGCACGGAGAAAGCACGCACGGAGTATTCCTCTACGACGCGACCCTGCGCGTTCCCCTGATCCTCGTGGATCCGCGACAACACGGCGCTCGCCGGATCTCGGCCCCCGTCTCGCTGGCCGATGTGGCGCCGACACTGGCGGAAGCCGCCGGTCTCTCGTCCGTGCCGGCGGACGGCTCGTCCCTGGCCTCGCTTCTGGCAGGGATCGAATCGGCGCGCCACACGGTCTATGCCGAAAGCGTCTATCCAGCGGCGCTGCTCAACTGGTCTCCGGTCTTCGCAGTTCGCGAGCAGCGATCGAAGTACATCCAGGCGCCTCGGCCGGAGTTCTTCGATCTCGCGAGCGACGCCGGCGAGAAGGTCAACCTCTTCGACGCTTCCCGCGAGGACGCGCGAAGTCTCGCGCGGGAGCTCCTGGCGATTCGTTCCGCCGGCAAGGCGCAGCGCGTAGCCGCTCCGGGCGGGTCGGAGGCCGTGTCGCGTCTCGCGTCGCTCGGGTACCTCACCCCATCCGGAGCGCCCACGGATCTGGACGCGGTGACGGCGGGCCGAACCGATCCGAAGGACGGGATCGCCGATTGGGACTCGATCGAGCGCGCGATCATCGCCCGGCAAAGCGGGCAGCCGGCCGAGGCGGCGAAGCTGCTCCAGGTGGTCCTCGCGCGCGGGCGAGAGACCGGCCCGGCCGTCCTTCGAGAGCTCGCCCAGAGTCTGCGCCAGAGCGGACAACCGGGAAAGGCAATCGCGGTCTACGAGCGCCTGCTCGCGGCTTCGGCCCCCGTGGCCGAAGATCTTTTTCGGCTGGGCGTGTGCTGGCACATGCTCGGAAGAGAGGATAAGGCGGCGAAGGCACATGCAGAAGCGGTAGCCCTCGACCCGACGGACACCGACGCCTGGAT
>JBKPDV010000134.1:0-6662 GCA_046728075.1 Acidobacteriota bacterium
CGTGGGTGTCCTCTCTCTTTAGGAAGAGCAGATGCTTCGAGGAGAGTCGTGGCGGAGAGGGATCGAGTGGAGTCACTTCTTCAAAAAGTCCTCGACGGTCTTGATGAACATCTCCGGCTGATCCACGAAGGTCATGTGGCCGCTCTGAGGCAAGACGACGAGCTTGGAGCCGGCGATTTTTTCCTGCATCACCCGGGATAAGGCCGGATCGCACTCGTCGTGGTCTCCCACGAGGATCAAAGTCGGGATCCGAATCGAAGAGAGACGGTCCGTGTACTCGGCGGAAGCCAGGTTGCCGTCGATCACGAACTCCCCGTGCGACCCCCACATTTCGCGGTAGAGATCCCAGGAGATGTTCCCCGCCGCGTTCGGATCGAAATTGGGGTCGGGCCGCCGCTGATACAGGTACGGGAAGTAGGCTTCGCCCCATGCCGCGGTCATGTAGTCGGCGGTGTAACGGTTCTTCTCGTAATCCTTCCCGTGGCCGAAGAGGCCGTCCTTCTCCGCCTTCTCGATCCGGCTCTTGAGCTCGGCCGGCATCTTCTCGCGCATGCGCGCGAAGACCTGATTCATCTCCTTCGTCGAGGAGAAGGTCGAGCCGAGGATCAACTTCGAGAGGTTCTCGGGGTACTTCAGCGCGTATGCCTGCGCGAGCACTCCTCCGTAGGAGTGGCCGAGGAGAGCGGGCCGGCCCAGGCGCAACGCCTGCCGGACGGCTTCCACGTCCTCGACCATGTTCTCGACCGTGTAGAGATGCGCGTCCTCCAGCTTCTGCGACCGGCCGGAGCCGCGCTCGTCGATGAAGACGAGACGGTGATGGCGCGCGAGAGGCAGGAGGTAGGGAAGGAAATAGTCGTGCGAGGCCCCGGGTCCGCCGTGCACGACGAGGAGCGGCGGCCCCTCTCCGAGAGACTGGAAATAGATCAGGACTCCGTTGGCGTCCACGAAGCCTTCCGAGAGCCGAAGGACCACGGGGCTGGAGGACGTCGCCGCCGGCGATTTTGCCGCCGCAGCCGCGAAAAGGCAGAGAAAAGCGATGAGGAGAGCTGCTTTTTTCATCCCGGGATCGTACTCGAAGCGAGGGATCTGCTCTCGGCGGTGCTGTCCGGAGCGGAACCTCCGTCGCTGCGCTTCTCAGGATGAAAGCAGTCGCTTCGCTCTTCGCGATGACAGCAGCGCTACTTTTTCTTCTGAATCCCCAGCGCCTCGTCGAAGCCCGGCAGGATCGCGCGGAAGAACGCGTTCTCGATTAGGCGGCCGATGACCTGCCAGGTGCTCGTCTTCGCTCCTCCCACGCGCCCCTGGATGTCGGCCTTCGTGGCGACCTTGTCGGTGTTCCTGTTCTCGAGCAGCTTCGCCACGCCTCCGACCAACTTCTCGTACAGCTTGCGGAAGAAAGTCTTGTCGGCGTCCTGGCGCTTGTCGTAGACCTTCATGTTTTCGAACAGCGGCTTGATGTAGCCGGTGATCTCGCCGTTCTTGACGTGGAGCTCCGTGTAGAGGGAGAAGTCACCCTGGACCACGTCGAACTTTCCATAGGCCCGCAGGATGTCGTTCATCGTCGTCAGGTCGGTGTGCTCGATCGAGGCATTCAGGTCGAAGTCGGGGCCGTTGGCGTCCGGCCGGAAGCGCGCGGTCGCCCTCGTCACGCCGCTGCCCATGAACTTGCCTTCGAGCTTCGCGTGCGCGGGACCTTCCTTGAAATGGTTCGAGAGATTCGTGACGGTCAGGTTCACCGGCGCGAGAAACGCTCGGTAGGCGGGGTTTTTCGCCTTGTTGATGAGCCCGACGTCGCAATGGGCGAGATCGAAGCGATCGAGCTTCAAGAGCATGCCGGGCTTGTTCGCGGTTTTGCTGACAGCCGCCTTCACCTGCTCCCGGCGCGCGTACTCCGCGTTGGCCGTCGGGAGAGTGTGGACGAGGTCCAGGCGCATGTCGGAGACCTTGAGGTCCTTCAGATGCGCGAAATTCGTCTTCGGGGAGAACTCGAGCTCACCGGATGTGTCGAGCACGCCTCCGCGGATCGAGAGGTTCGATCGCGCGACGAGAGGCCGGAAATAGTCGATCGGGACCTTGCCGAGCCGCAACATCGCATGGAAGCCGGGATAAGGCTCGGAGAGGAAATCCGCGTGGCCGTCGAGTGCGCCGCGGCCGGTGTCGAAGATGATTCCTTCGGCGTGGATCGGCGACGGGTAGACATGCTCCTTGGAATGGATGTTGCGGATGTTGTCGGCGCGGATCGCCAGATGCGAGATGCGCAGCGGACGCCTGGGGTCCTCGTCGATGTAGGTGATCTCCCCTTCGTTGACGCGAAGCAGGTTGATCTTGAACGGATAGATCTTCAGCAGCGCCTCCTGCCACCCCTTTTCCTTGATCGGCGTGGGGTCCGAGATCTCGTTCTGCAGCTGTGGGAGGTTCACGTAGACCTTCGGATGGTCGAGGAGGAAGTCGGTCACCAGGTGCGCCGTGAAAAGCTCCTTCCATTGCAGGTTGGCGTGAAGCTTCGGAAAAACGGCGACGGGCGGATTCGGATGCGCCTGCTGGCGGACCGTCAGATCCTTCAGATCCACCGCGAGCCCGAAGAGCTGAAAGTGGGCATGGGGGAGCGTCACCGTGTACCCCTTGAGGCTCTGGTTCATTCCGCGTTCCATCCTGCGCCGTAGCGGCTCGTCCCAGAAAAAGGACGCGATGAAGAGAAGGAGCAGAAGGCCGACGATGGATCCCGCGATCCAGAGGCCGGTCTTCGAGGCTCCTCTGCCCAACCTCCGAGCAAAGGATCGTGGCCGCGCTGCTCGGGGCTTCGGGCTGTCCTCGGGAGGAGGCGTGGTTCGCTGGGGTGACCGATGCGCGTGCTGCGCCATAGGAAACCTTTTCGCAAGCGATATGCCAGCCTGGCTCGGCGCGCCAGGGCGTATTCTTCGCTGGCGCATCGGGAGGAAAAATGAAGCGAGCCTTAGGATTTCTGCTCTTCGTGTTCGTCGCTTCGCTCGGCGGCGCTGCGGAGAAGCGGCCGATCAGCGAGAAGGATCTGCTCCAGTTTCACTGGGTCGCCGATCCAGAGATCTCACCGGACGGGCGATCGATCGCGTACGTCCTGGTCTCCGTGAACGAGAAGGAAGATCGTTACGACACGAACGTCTGGGTCGTGCCCGCCGCGGCCGGATCGGAACCGCGAAAACTCACAGAGGGACCGCGAGACTTCGCGCCTCGCTGGTCTCCCGACGGCCGGACTCTCGCTTTCCTGCGCAGCGGTCCGGAAAAAGATCATCCGCTGTCGCAGCTCTATCTGCTGCCGATGGCGGGCGGCGAGCCTCGGAAGCTGACCGACTTGCCGCGAGGCACGAGCCCGGCCGCCTGGTCTCCCGACGGCAAGCGAATCGCTTTCACGAGCGGGACCACTGACAAGGATCTCGAGGATCAGAAAGCGGAAAAGAAGGGGGACAAGCCCAAGAAGAGCGATGTCCGTGTCATTACCCGAGCCGTCTATCGGCGCAACGGCGGAGGTTGGATCGATCCGACTCATCCGTCGCACGTCTGGGTGGCCGATGTGGCCGGCGACGGCCTCGCGGCGGCGCATCCCGTGACGTCGGGCCATTACGACGAAGGCGAGATCGCGTGGAGCCGCGACGGCTCGCGCATCCTCTTCGTCTCCGACCGCGTCGACGAGCCTTATTACGATCCTCCGGACTCAAACCTCTATGCTGTCCCTGCCGCCGGCGGAGCCGCCGACACGGTCATCGACATCCAGGGCCCCGTGCGCGAGGCCCGGACTTCTCCCGACGGCAGGCGTTTCGCGTTCGTCGGTTTCGTAAACCCTCCCGCGGTTCAATCTCACACGCGCTCGGATGTGTTCCTCTGGGAGAAGGGGGCGGCGACGCCTCTGACTCCCGGCGCGGAGTTCGAGGTCGGAAGCGGCGTCGGCGGCGACCAGCACGCGCCTCGCGGCGGGAATCCCGGCGGACTGATCTGGACGCCCGACGGCCGGCGGATCCTGACGGCGGCGACGCTTCACGGCCGCTCGAACCTCGCCTCGATCGACCTCGCGACCAGAAAGTTCGAGTGGTTCACAACGGGGGATCACGACCTGATGGCCTATACCGCGACGCCCGACGCCTCGAGGTTCGCGGTGACCATCGGAGACGACACGCATATTGGCGATCTGTACCTCTTCGAGACCGCCGCACGGAAGCTCACGCAGCTCACTCACGTCAATGACGCTCTCTTGTCTCAGCTCGCGCTCTCGCAGCCGGAGGAGATCTGGTATACGAGCTTCGACGGCCGGAAGATCAACGGATGGATTCTCAAACCTCCGGGCTTCGATCCGGCCAGAAAGTACCCCTTCATCCTCGAGATTCACGGCGGCCCCCACGCCTGCTACGGCAACACGTTCACGCACGAGTTCCAGTGGATGGCGGCCAGGGGCTACGTCGTCCTCTACACGAATCCGCGCGGATCGACCTCCTATGGCCAGGACTTCGCCAACGTGATCCAGTACCGCTATCCCGGCGACGACTACAAGGACCTGATGCTCGGGGTCGACGAGGTCGTCAAGCGCGGCTACATAGACGAAAAGCGAATGGGGGTGACAGGCGGCTCCGGCGGAGGCCTGCTCACCAACTGGACGGTGACTCAGACGAACCGGTTCCAGGCGGCGGTCTCCCAGCGTTCGGTGGCCGACTGGTTGAGCTTCTGGGCCACGGCGGACTTCACGCTCTTTACCCCCTCCTGGTTCCGAAAGAATCCGTACCAGGATCCGGAGGAGTTCCTGGCGCGGTCACCCGTGCGCTACGCGGAGAAGATTTCGACACCGATGCTCTTCGTCGAGGGGGACGACGATCTGCGCACGCCTCCGACGCAAGGGGGCGAGGCGATGTTCCGCGCGCTCAAGGCGCAGAAGAAGACCGCCGTCATGGTCCGTTTTCCCGGCGAAACGCACGAGCTCTCCCGATCGGGCAAGCCTTCGCACCGAGTCGAACGCCTCCAGCACATCGTCAACTGGTTCGAGAAGTATCTGAAGGGGGAGAAGATCGACACTTACGACCTCTATTCCGCCGCTGCGGATTGAGTCGGAGGCCGTTGTCGCCTTTTCGCGGCACGAAAGCCGCTAACAAGGCGATCTGGAGGCGGCACTGAAAGAGGAGCGAGGCGGCCAATCGCCGGGCGGACGGCGTCTCTTCACGCTCGCGGTGACGGCGCTCGGGATCGTCTATGGCGACATCGGCACGAGCCCTCTCTACGCGCTGCGAGAGTGCTTTCACGGAGCGCACGGCGTCGCCGCTTCCCGCGACAACGTGCTCGGGATCCTGTCTCTGATCTTCTGGTCCCTGGTCATCATCGTCACTCTGAAGTACCACGTCTACGTGCTGAAGCTCGGCAATCGGGGGGAGGGAGGGATCCTGTCGTTGATGGGTCTCGTGCGCACACGGCGCGGGCGGCCAAAAGGAGTGCAGTGGCTGCTGGTGGCTCTCGGGGTCTTCGGCGCCGCGCTTCTCTACGGCGACGGCATCATCACGCCTGCGATCTCCGTGCTCTCGGCGGTCGAAGGGCTCGAGGTCGGCACGCAAGTCTTCAATCCTTACGTCGTGCCGATCACGATCGCGATTCTGATCGGGCTCTTCCTCATTCAGAAGCGCGGCACCGCCGGGATCGGCTCGATCTTCGGCCCGATCATGCTGATCTGGTTCGTGACGATCGGCGTGCTCGGCGTGGCGGGAATCCTGCGCGAGCCGAGGGTGCTCGCGGCTATCGACCCGAGGCACGCCTGGTCGTTCTTTCACGAGAACGGCTTCCGTGGATTTCTGGTTCTTGGCGCGGTCTTTCTCGTGGCGACGGGAGGGGAAGCGCTCTACGCCGATCTCGGGCACTTCGGCGAACTCCCGATTCAGATCGATTGGTTCGGGCTGGTGGGCATCTCGCTCGTCGCCAACTACTTCGGCCAGGGGGCCCTCTTGCTCCGCGACCCTTCCGCCGTCTCGAATCCCTTTTACCGACTCGGCCCGGCCTGGGCTCTCTATCCTTTGATCGGTCTGGCCACGGTCGCCACGATCATCGCGTCGCAGGCGATCATCTCGGGCGCCTTTTCTCTCACACGGCAGGCCGTGAATCTGGGTTACCTCCCGCGGATGCAGATCATCCACACGTCGGAGACGCAGATCGGCCAGATTTACATCCCCGCCGTCAACAAGCTGCTCGCGATCATGACGGTGGCCGTCGTTCTGGGGTTCCAGCGCTCTTCGCGACTCGCGGCAGCCTATGGAATGGCGGTGACGACGACGATGGTCATCACGACGATCCTGGCGGGTGTCGTCTCTCGCCAGCGGTTCCGTTGGTCGACTCCCGTGGCGATCGCCGTCACCGCCGGGTTTCTCTTTGTGGATCTCGCTTTCTTTGGAGCGAACCTCTTCAAGATCGCGCACGGAGGCTGGTTCCCGCTCGTCGTCGCAGCCGTCGCGTTTACCGTCATGATGACCTGGAGCCACGGCCGGGAGCTCCTGAACAAGAGCCTCGCGAGATCGCTGGTCACGGTCGAGAAGTTCCTCGAGGAATGCCGTCACCGTAAGCCTCTGACCGTTCCCGGCACTGCGATCTACCTTTCGATGACGCCGGCCGTCATTCCTCCGGCCCTCCGCCACAACCTCGACCACAACAAGGTTCTTCACGAG
>JBKPDV010000135.1:0-9110 GCA_046728075.1 Acidobacteriota bacterium
GCCTCGTGAACGACAGCGGGAGAATCCGCCCGCGAGTTGATCACGAGGAGGATCAGCACACGTCCTCGGGGGCCGGCAGGCACCGACCCCAGGAGAGGAAAGAGGCTGTCGCGTTCGCCATAAGCGGGAATGATGAGCGCGTGGCCGAAGCCTCCTGAGATTTTCTCCGCGAGGGACGCCTCGGGCTCCGCGTGGCGGGCGAGGTACTTTGCCTTAACTTTGGAGGTCACGTCTTCCGACTCACTTGAAGGCCTGGAGTACCAATCGGTTCATCGGTTCATCGGTTCATCGGTTTATTCACCCGCTTCGAGTCTTGCCCGGGGCAGATCACCAGATGAACCGATGATTCGTTCACCCGATTCTTCAATGTACTGCCGCCCGCAGGGGCAGCTCTGCGATGACAGTGGCCTCGACGTCGAGAAGCTCATCCAGGCGTTGCCCGATGGTCGCTTCGTCGAAATACAGACGGGCCAGGCGCAGGAAGAGTCCGCGGTGGCGCGCCTCGGCCGCCGTGAGGGCTTCGTAAAAGTCCTTCAGCGCTCCCGCGGGGAGCGCCTCGGCCACGAGCCCGAATCGCTCGCAGCCCCGCGCTTCAATGATTCCGGACACGAGAAGGCGGTCCAGAAAGTACGGATCGCTGCCCTGGCGGAACTCTCGCGTCAGGCGATTGACATAGGGATCCTTGGCGTCGGGAGAAAGCACCAGACCGCGCTCGGCAACCCGCTCGTACACCTGGCCAAAGTGGGAGAGCTCCTCCTGAGCGAGCTCGATCATCGCGGAGACGAGCTCTCGCCGGTCCGGGTAGTGGAGCAGGAGCGTCATCGCGGTCGCCGACGCCTTGCGCTCGCAGGCGGCATGGTCGAGGAGGAAGGAGTCGAAGTCCTTTAGGACCGCCTCGATCCAGAGAGGGGAAGTGGGAGCTTTCAGTTGCACCGGGGCATTATCGCCAATAGTCGGTAGTCAGTAGTCGGTAGTCGGTAGGTTGGAGAAGTCGACAGTCGACAGTCGAGGAGACGCTAGACTTGGTCAGTGATTCGCTCGAAGGCTCTTGCGGGGATTCTCTTGTCTGCGGCTGGCCTGCTTGCGGCTGGGGGTTGGGCCGCGAACCGGGAGGCCCCGTTTGACCTGCTGATCGTTGGGGCGTGCATCGTGGATGGAAGCGGAGGTCCCTGGTACCGGGGCGATATCGGTATTCGAGAGGGGCGGATCGCGAGGATCGGGAAGCTCGCCGGAGCACCGGCGGCGCGCGTCGTGGATGCGGTCGGCCGGGTCGCGGCCCCCGGCTTCATCGACGTCCACGTTCATGTCGAGGAGAACCTGCCCGCCGATCCGGACGCGCGCAACCTCCTGGCCGACGGGGTGACCACGATCATCACGGGAAACTGTGGCGCGTCCGATCGAGACGTCGCCGGCTGGCTGTCGCGCCTTTCGGAATCCGGCGTGGGCGTCAACGTCGGCACGCTCTACGGGCACAACACGGCGCGCAGCGAAGTGATGGGCAACGCCGATCGCGCCCCGACGCCGCGCGAGCTCGCCGAAATGGAGTCGCTCGTACGGCGCGCGATGCGCGACGGGGCGATGGGTCTTTCCACCGGCCTGATCTATTCGCCGGGCACGTTCGCCCAGCCACGCGAGATCGCCGCTCTCGCGCGCGTGGCGGGAGAGTCGGGCGGGATCTACGCCACGCACATGCGCAGCGAGAACGACCGAGTGTTCGAGTCGATCGAGGAATCGAGCGAGGCGGCGCGCGCGGCGGGCGTCCCCCTGCAGATCTCCCATTTCAAGGTGACGAGCGAGCGGCTGTGGGGCGAAAGCCGGAGGATGCTCGCGCGCGTCGAGGCCGCTCGGGCTTCCGGTCTGGACGTCACCCTCGATCAATACCCGTACACCGCCTCCTCGAGCGGCCTCGACGTGTTGCTGCCGGAATGGGCTCTGGGCGCGGAGCGGGAGGGGCCGCGGCGCGCGGTCGAGCGGCGTCTGGCCGACCGGAGGGTGCGGCGGAGGATCGCCGAGGAGATGCTCAAACGATTGGGAGCGACGCTCGGACACCGCGACCTCTCCTATGCCGTCGTGGCGGCGGCACCCTGGGACGCCTCGCTCGAGGGCAAGAGCCTTCGGCAGATCACGCTGGACTCCGGCGGCCGGGAGACCGGGGCACGCGGTGCGCTCACCGCCGACATCGAGACGATGCTGGAGGTTTGCGAGCGCGGGGCCGCTTCCGGCCGCGGAGCAGGCGCCTGCGGCACCCAGATGATCTATCACTCGATGAAGGAGGAAGATGTCGAGCGGATTTTCGCGTCGCCCCTGACGATGATCGCGCGCGACGGAGGCGTCGCCTCCCTGACCGCGGGTAACCCGCATCCGCGAAGCTTCGGAACGAGCGCCCGCGTGCTCGCGCGGTACGTGCGGGAGCGCGGCCTCGTCTCACTCGAGGAGGCGGTGCGCAAGATGACCTCTCTGCCGGCGCAGCGATTCGGGCTCGAGGGCCGGGGTCTCCTTCGCGAAGGGCTGCGAGCCGACGTCGTTCTCTTCGATCCCGAAGAGGTGGAGGACCTCTCAACCTTCCAGGACCCCCATCACGATTCGCGCGGCTTCGATCTCGTTCTCGTCAACGGGGTGATCGTGCGCGACGGCGGCCGGCCCACGTGTGCCCGGCCCGGGATGGCGCTGTACGGGCCGGGTTATCGGGACTCGATGACTCGTGTGGCGAGGAGTGGTCCTTCTGTCATTGTGAGGGGCGGAGGCCCGAAGAATCTGCTCTCGTTGGCGAAATAGCGGAGGAGCAGATCCCTCGCTTCGCTCAGGATGACAGTTTGCTCAGGGTGACTGGGGAACCCACTTCCTCCAAAGCTCCTCGACCTTGCTCCTCAGCTCCTCCAGAGATCCGTCATTGACGATCACGTCGTGCGCGCGGTCGAAGGCCTGCGACGGGGCAATCTGGCTCGCGATCCGTCGGCGCGCGTCCTCGGCATCTCCGCCTTTCGCTTCCCAACGGCGCAAGCGCTCCGCCTCGGGAGCGACGACGAGCAGGACACGGTCGTAGTTCGATTCTGTATTCGCCTCGAGCAGCTGCGAAGCCTCAGCCACCGCGACCGAGGCGCCCCGACGTTGCGCCGCGCCGAAGCGCTGCTCGATCTCGCGGCGCACGAGCGGGTGGATCCGACTCTCGAGCGCGTGGCGCGCCGCGTCGTCCCCGAAGACCGTCTCCGCGATGCGAGCGCGGCTGACCTCTCCGTTCGCGCCCAGGACCCGGTCGCCGAAGAGCTCTCGCGCCGCCGCCTCTCCGCCGCCTCCGGGCGCGTAGAGATCGCGCACGATCGCGTCCGCGTCGAAGATCTCGGCGCCCTTCTCCCGAAGGAGAGAGGCGACCGTGGACTTGCCGGAGGCCAGGCCGCCTGTCAGGCCGACTCGTAACATCAAGGAGTTGTCAGTTCTCAGTTGTCAGTTATCAGTTCTAATACAATACATGCATTGTAATCCAACTGAAAACTGACAACTGAAAACTGATTACTTCGCCCCCGGGCCGCGAACCACCTCGCCGCCCTTCATCACCCAGTCGATCTTCTGGAGCACCGAGACGTCTTGCAGGGGATCCCCCGAGACCGCCACCAGATCCGCCCAGGCCCCGGCCTCGACGACTCCGATCTGTCCGGCCAGCCCGAGCAGATCCGCGGCGGCCGTGGTCGCGCTGCGGATCGCGTCGATCGGGGACATTCCTATCCGCAGCTCGTACTCGAACTCCCTGGCCTGGTTGATTTCCGTCCAGGGGAAACCGCCGGCATCGGTGCCGAAGGCAATCCGGACCCCGGCCTTGCGCGCGTTCTCGATCGATCTCCTCTGGATCTTCGGCATCTCCGCCCAGATCGGCGAGCCCGCTTTCGCGCGAGGCTCGGCGACGTAGGCCCCGACGGTCAGAGTGGGGCAGAGGAAGATTCCTTTGCGGGCCATTTCCCGGGCGATCTCGGGTCGGATCGATTGCCCGTGCTCGATCGAGTCGACACCGGCCTCGACCGCGATGCGGATCCCCGTGTCCGACGTCGCGTGCGCGGCGACCTTGATCCGATGCGCGTGGGCCTCGGAGACAACCGCCTCGATCTCCTCCTTCGTCCAGTTCGGCGGGGAGTCGATGTAACCGTCCGGCGTCGTGCGCAGCCCGCCGGTATTCGCGTAGATCTTGATCCAGTTGACGCCGTAGGAGATCTGCTCGCGCACGGCCTTGCGGCATCCATCCGCGCCGTCGCAAACCTGGACTCCGGCCGGAAACTTCCAGTCCGGGCGAAAGCGCAGGATCGGGTAGCTGCCGGTGGTGGACAACGCGGGTCCCACGACGAAGAGTCGGGGCCCCGGAACGACTCCTTCGTTCACCGCGTCTCTCAACGCGACGTCGCCATAGGAGGCTCCCTCCGTCTCGAGGTCGCGCATGGTCGTGAACCCGTGCTCCAGCGCGATCTTCAGCGCGCGCACGGCCCGAGCGACCCGGTGCGCGGGATACTCCTTCAGGATCTGCTCCTCGTATTCGGCCGACGTGGCATCCCCCTGCAGGAGGATGTGGGTGTGGACATCGGCGAGTCCCGGCAAGAGCGTGCGATCTCCGAGTTCGATCACGCGCGCGCCGGCGGGGACATCCGCGCCGACTCTCTCGATCCGGTCGCCGGCCACGACCACGACGGGCTTCTCTACGTAGCGCCCCGTCTTGACGTCCAGTAGTCTCGCGGCGCGCACTGCAAAGACGGGGGAATCCGCGCCGCTCGCCGCGGCGGCGCCGGCCAATCCGAGCAGGATCGCGAGCATCTTCCTCATCGTCGCCTCCGAGCGATGAGGATATGTCAGCTACTTTCGATCGAGGGGGAGGCCCTCCTTCTTCCAGGCGTCGAACCCGCCGTACAGCGGATGGACGTTGTGGAATCCCGCCTCCATCAGCTCCTGCGCCACCCGGGCGCTCGAGGCTTCGTTGTGTCAGGTGCAGTAAGTGATGATCGTGCGGTCGCGGGGCAGATCCCCGACGTGCTTGGCAACCTCGTCGGCGGGGATCCGGATTGCTCCTGGAAGTTTCTCGTTCGACCCGCTCCAGGCCTCCGGATTGCGCGCATCGACGAAAGCCAGCTGCTCCTTGCGGGCCAGGCGCTCCCGGATCTCGTCAGCCGTCACGCGAGTGGCCGTCGCGGTTTGAGTGTCCATCCGTCCTCCTCTCGCAAACCCGTTCGCCGTTTATCGCTTCCCGATCGTCTCCGCGGGGCGAAACACCCTGACGTCGCGGGCGCGCGCCTGGCCGCGCTCGAAGCCGGCCCGGAAGGCGTCGTGCGACAGGTTCTCTCGGTAGCGTTCCCGAACCTCGGGCGGTATGTCGGAGAGGCGCTTGCCGCGGCATTCGGGATGGAGGGCCGCGACGAAGCCGCATCGGTAGTGATTCTCGTGCCGGGCGAAGTCGCCGCCGGCCTTCTCGTAATGTTCCTTCTCCGCGTCCCGGATACCGACCCACCAACTCTCCGCCGCCGTGTCGAGGCTCTCCGCCCCGGCCTCTTCGAGCGCCTTCCGCGCGGCCTGCGCCTGTTCCGTGGAGTCGGCGAGGACGAAGACGATGGAACGTCCGTGAGCCAGCGCGTCCTCGTAGAGATAGACCTCGTCCTTCGGAAGGCCTTCCTCTGATTTCTCCTCGAGCTTGCCGGCCGCCGTGGCCCCGCCGATCGCGCCGGCCGCTCCCAGCAGCGCAGCGGCTGCCAGTCCGATGGCCGTGACCGCGCCGACTCCCGGCACGAGAAGGCTCGCCGCGGCGGCTCCGATCCCGAGTCCTGCCGAGGCGCCCACGGCCCCGCCGACGACGCCGCCGACCGCCTTGGCCACGCCCGGCTGCTCGGCGTCATCCGTCGGGAGCGCGGACACGTCTTCGGGCGCCGTCTCCGGAAGCAGAAGCTGAATTCGTTCGAAGGGGATACCCCGTGCCCGCGCGGCGGCGACCCCGCGTTCCGCTGCGGACCGGGAAGGGAAGATTCCGACGACGGGATCCATGGTGCCTCCTTCCAGTTGAGGGCGTCGAATAAGAAGGGCGCGGCGAGAGGTCCGGGAGACCGAAGGTTCCTAGCTGAACTCTGGGGTCCGGCCGACCGAGGGTCCCCTGCTGATCTCTCTCCGCGCCCCGGTGTTCCCTACTCCCAGTACGGGCGAACGTTGTAGAAACGATAGACCTCCGACTGGAAAACGCGGTCGTGTGTGCCCGGCCAGTTGTCCTTGTCGAAGCCCGGAGCCTTCTTCAAGCGCTCCTTGTCGACGTTCAGGATGAAGCAGTGGCGTTCTGTGTCGAGCGTCATGGCCTGGAATGGGACCGCGAACAGCTTTTCGCCCATGCCCAGAACGCCGCCAAACGACAGGACACAGTAGGCGACGGAGCCGGTGTCCAGATCGATCATGTAGTCCTTGATGTTTCCCAGATTGTCTCCGGCGACGTTGACAACCTTTTCGTTCTTGAGGCTGTCCGCAGAAAGCACCTGCGGCCGTTCGGTGATTGTTTGAGCCATCTGTTTTTCTCCTTCCAGAAATGGGTTGAACTCAACCGGCGCGGCGCTGTTGCTCGTGCCGGCCCTCGGCAAATTCTTCGATCATTTTTTGGTTGAACGCGGGGATATCGGCGGGCTTGCGGCTCGTGACGAGGCCGTTGTCGACGGCGACCTCTTCGTCCACCCATAGCGCGCCGGCGTTCTTCAAATCTGTCCGCACCGACGGCCAGGACGTCAGCCGCCGCCCGCGGACGACGCCCGCGTCGATGAGAGTCCACGGCGCGTGACAGATCGCCGCGACGGGCTTGCCGGAGTCGAAGAAGGAGCGGACGAATTTGACCGCCTCCTCGTTGATGCGGAGCTTGTCCGGATTCATGACTCCGCCCGGGAGCATCAGCGCATCGAAATTCTCCGGCTTCGCCGCGTCCAGAGGCAGGTCGACCGAGAATTCATCGCCCCACTCGGTGTGTTTCCACCCCTTGACCTTGCCGAACACGGGCGAGACGATGAACGTCTGGGCGCCGGCTTCCATCAATGCCTTCATCGGCTCCGTCAGCTCGACCTGCTCGAAGCCGTCTGTTACGAGAATGGCGACTTTTTTCCCCGACAAGCTCTGCGTCATACGGACCTCCTGGCTGGAAAGGAACGATCGGCCTTCAACGCGGGCGCCTCGCGCGCGCGGAGCGCACGCAGGGCACTCCAACCGAATTTCGAGCAAGAAGCGAGCCAGTGAATCCGGCGATCGTGCTCGATCTCAGGCCGGGCGGGCACTCGTCTCTCCCGATTCGGATTCACGAATCTCTCGCGAAGTCTGCCGGTCCTTTGTCGGCTGCGCGTCTGGATTGAGGCGCGGGGACCCGGCCTCCCCGCGAACCAAGGAGCGGATTCGCGACGCGGCGCCGCTCGCGCGGTTGCCCAGGTCCCGCGAACGAGCCCCCACGATCTTCTCCGTGCTCTTGGCGAGATGAATCGCCTTGTCCCGCGCCAGGGCGCGGCGGCGGCGCCCTCGATCCGGATCCAGGAGAAACATCAAACCCGCGCCGATTCCCGCGCCGACGCCGATGCCCGTCCAGAGGGCGCTCGTTTTCTTTTTCCCGATTTGGAACATCATGCCTCCGATGAAAGTTTTTCGCGCCCCACCGCCCGCGGTGCAGTTCCCGTTGTTCCTCGGTGAAGCGACCCGGAAGAAGGCAGCAAGAACCAAGCCAGGGAGGCGCGAGGTGTGGCGCGCCCGCGCAGTGTGAGTGGTCGTCAGCCCCGCTCGAGACGCAGCGCGTCGGCGTCGAGCGGCAATCGCAATCGCGCGACGGCGCCGCGGCCGCCGGCCCGGTTCTCCAGAGACAGCGAGCCGCCGTGCGCCTCGGCAATCTGCCGGCAGAGCACGAGCCCGATCCCCGAGCCTCCGGGCTTGGTCGTGAAGAACGGCACGAAGAGATTGGTCGTGCTGGAAATCCCGGGACCCTCGTCCTCGATCCAGATCTCCACCTTCGTGGCCCCCGCTCCCATCAGCCGCCATCCGGCCGTGACCCCTCCGCCCGTCTCGCTCGCGGCATCGGCCGCGTTGCGAATGAGATTGATCAGGAGCTGCTCCAGCTGATCGGCGTCCGCGAAGACTCGAGCGGGAGGGCCTGGCGTCACTTTGACCGGCAGCCGCGTCTCGAATCCGGCCACGCGGCCGATCAAGTCTGGGATCTCGAGCCGCTGGGGCGTCGGCTGAGGCAGGCGGGCGAGCTTCGCGTAGGCGCCGGTGAAGCGGGAAAGAGCTTCCGCCCGCGATCCGATGACGTTCAAGCCCTGGCGCATGTCGTCGCGCCAGTCCCCGGGGAGCGGATCGGCGGCGAGAGTCTTGCCGAGGGTACCCGCCAGCGACTGAATCGGCGCGAGCGAATTGTTCAGCTCGTGGCCGAGCACACGGATCAGTCGCTGCCAGGCCTGCCGTTCCTCCTCGCGCAGCGGCCGGCTCACGTCGGCGATAACGAGAAGCCGATGGGGAAGACCGTCCTGTCGGAAAACGCTCGGCCGGATCTCCCATCGTCCGGCGCCTCCGGGAAACGCGGCCTCGATCACGCGGGGCCCCGGGGCGGCGAGGTACGCGGCCAGGCCCAGGTCGGAGGCGTCTCTGCCGAGCAGGCGGGGCGCGGCCTGCGCCAGAAGCCTCTCGGCGGCGCGGTTGGTCAGCCGCAGGCGTTCTTCCGAGTCGAAGGCGAAGACGGCGACGTCGATCTCTTCCATGACTTTTCGCAGCAGCGCCGTCGCTTCCAGCGCGCCCAGGCGCTGCTGCTTGAGGGTCTCCGTCAGAGCGTTGACCTCGATCAGCACTTCTCCGAGCGGGTCGTCCCGGCGGCCTCCGCGCGCACGGATGGAGAAGTCGTTCTCCCGCATCGCCGACAGGAGATTGGCGACCGTCTGCAGGGGAAGCACGACTCGCTCCCGCAGCGCGTGCGCTCCCGCGAGCCAGAAGAGAACGATGAGCGCCGTCAAGGTCCACTGCGTCCGGCTTGCGAAGTCTCCCGTCCAGAGAACAATTTCCGCCACGACCAGCGCCGGGAGCGCGGCGCCCAGAGCCAGCAGGAAGACGCGCGTGTCGTGGTGGAGACGCCTCATGGCATGAGTGACAAG
>JBKPDV010000136.1:0-16106 GCA_046728075.1 Acidobacteriota bacterium
GGTTGCAGAGATATATCAGAACTGACATAAGCCGGAGACTTAAACGGGCGGCGTGAAACGCGCGAGGTCGTAGAGGCCGACCTTTTTCTCCAGGCCCGCGATCTCTTCGACGATCTTCTCGAAACCGTCTTCGCCGAAGAGCTCATGCTCTCGGTTCTCGAACTTGTCACCGAGCTCTTCGTACTCCGGAGGGGCAATGATTTCGTGAAGGGCGGGGAAGAGAACCGTGTCCTCCCGCGCTTCGTGCGGGCGGTACATCCGCACGAACAGGCGCAGGGAGCGTAGGAGCTTTTCGCGGTCGGCAGCGGCCCGCTGACCCGAAACAGGTGCTGCCCGCTCGATCACGGCGGTCAAGCCGCGCCCCGCCTGGTGCTGCTGTTTCAGGACGCGCACGAGATCGACGAGCTTGCCGGCCTTCTCGAAGAGCGGGAAGAGATTCTCCTCTTCGAGCTTCTCGTGATACTCCTCGATGAACCGGCGCACGATTGCGGCGGCGCTTCGAAGGACCTCGGGAGGAAAATCCTTCTTTCCGTCGAGGCGCGTGATCGCCTCGTCGTAGATCAGGAGAATCCGATTGAGGGCTCCGTGCTCGCGCATCAGATCCTCGGCCGGAGTGACCTCTCCCTCCTCTTCTTCCTTCTCCTGCGTCGGAAATTGCGCGGCGGTCAAGTATCGTGACCCGATCAGGGTCGAGGTTCCCACCAGGGACACCCCGCGCAAAAGCATCGCCCGTCGCGTCGTCTCGTTCTCTTTCATGGCCTCTCCTCGAAATCGGTTTGGCGATTCCTCATCGACCGGCCCCTTTTCGTTTTCCCTGGATGCGGCGCGCGACGGCCGTCACCAGTCGCCTCGGAGTGAACCGCACCGTCTGGACCAGGAGCTTGTTGCCGATACCGGGGATCACGATGCGATGCCCGCGCTTCATTCCCTCGTAGCCCGCTCGCGCGACGGAACGCGCATCGCTGACCAGAGGCCCCGTAAAGAGTCGTGTCTCTTCCAGGCCGGCGTCCTTCTGAAACTCCGTTTCGGTCGGCCCGGGGCAGAGAGCGGTCACTGTCACGCCCGAACCCGCCAGCTCGTTGGCTATCGCTTCGGAGAAAGAGAGAACGTAGGCCTTGGTCGCGTAATAAACGGCCATCAGCGGCCCTGGCTGAAAAGCTGCAGTCGAAGCGACGTTCAGGATGCGTCCTCTCTTGCGGCCGAGCATGCCGGGAAGGGCCAGCTTGGTCAGGTGCGTGACCGCCTTGATGTTGACCTCGATCATGTCGAGCTCTTTGTCGATGTCCGTCCGGGCGAAAGGCCCATAGACGCCGAAGCCGGCGTTGTTGACGAGCGCGTCGATTTCGATCTTCACCTGTGCGAGCTCCGCGAAGATCTGTGGAGGGACCCTGGAGTCTGAAAGATCCTTGACCATCACGCGCACCGAGACGCCGAAGGCCGACGTCAGGTCGCGCGCGAGCTGTTCGAGCCTCTTTCGGCTGCGTGCGACGAGGACGAGGTCCTTCCGGTCCTCGGCGAAAAGTTTGGCGATTTCCCAGCCGATCCCGCTCGAGGCGCCTGTGACGAGAGCGGCACCCATGGCGGCGCTAGTCTACTTCCCGCAAGTCCGTACAGGCGGCGGCAATGCGTCTCTCCGAACGTGGAGCACGACGTGGCGCGCATACGTCTGGACCGTCGTACGCATGGCGCTCGCGGCGGGGTCGCGCGCCGGACGCCGAGGTCAATCCCTGGGATCCGAAGCGCGGGCCACAGGTGGGACTCACCCAAGCAATCCCGCAAACAAAGCGAATGGCGGAGAGGGGGGGATTCGAACCCCCGGTAGGGTTATTAGCCCTACGGCGGTTTAGCAAACCGCTGGTTTAAGCCGCTCACCCACCTCTCCAGTCATAAACAGGAAGGCGAATGTTACGGGATCGGAGGTTAAGTTCCAACCAGCGGTTCGCCGCTGCGCGGCGCCGCTGGGTAAGCGCCGGCGGAGCCGGCGCTGTCTCGGCCTATGGCCTCGACTCTAGCCACTCACCCACCTCTCCGCGAATAACCAGGGCGAATGTTTCGGGATCGGAGGTTCAGTTCCAACCAGCGGTCCGCCGCTCCGCGGCGCCGCTGGGGAAGCGCCGGCGGACCCGGCGCTGTCTCGGCCTACGGCCTCGACTCTAGCCACTCACCCACCTCTCCGCGAATAACCAGGATCGCGGGAAGCGCCGGTGTACCGGCGGTTTTCTTCGGTCAGCTGCTCCGACGGGTTGGCGGTTCTTCCCGCGGAAAAGTCACACGGAGGTGCGCGGAAGTCGGGATCTTCGTTCGTTTCGCCGGCGCTCTTGCCGGGACGGTGAGTCCTCTTTGTCGCCCGGCCGGCGGTCCCCAACAGGCTTTTTCGGCTCGCGGCGGTCGCGCGCCAACAGCTCGAGAATCGCGCTCAAGGTGACGGGCTTGGTCAGGTGCGCGTCGAACCCCGACTCGAGCGCGCGGCGTCGATCTTCCGGCAGCCCGTATCCCGTCAAGGCGACGAGAAGCACGTGAGGCCCAAGCGCCTCGCGCAGGCTGCGGGCAACGGCATATCCGTCCAGCCTCGGAAGACCGATATCCACCAGCGCGACTTCCGGTTGATGGGCGAGGGCCAATTCGACGCCTTCGACGCCGTCTCCCGCGGCCCGTACTTCGTGCCCCTCTTCCTCGAGAAGAGTCTTCAATCCTTCGCGCACGTCCGAGTTGTCTTCGACGAGCAGAATACGCCGCGCCGACTGGGGAGCGTCCAGCGGAGCCTCCCGCAGCTCGCGGGAGAACGTATGCTGCGCCAGCGGAAGTCGCACGACGAACGTACTTCCCTCTCCGCGACCGGAGCTTTCCGCCCAGACCGTGCCGCCGTGCAAGGCGACGAGGCTGCGCACCAGCGTCAATCCGATCCCCAATCCGCCCTGAGCTCGGTCGAGCGTTCTTTCGGCTTGCGTGAAGAGGTCGAAGACACGGGAGAGGACATCGGGATCGATTCCGACGCCCGTGTCTTTCACCCGGATCTCGGCGTCCGGTCCGTCGGCGGCGAGCGTCACCGCGACCTGGCCGCCCGAAGGAGTGTACTTGAGCGCATTGGTCAGAAGGTTATTGACGATCTGCTCGAGCCGAACAGGATCGCCTTCGATCACCAAGGAGGTCTCCTCCAGAGAGGACGTCAGCTCGATCCGGCGCGACGAAGCGGTGACCGCCTGCCCCTGGACACAGCGCTCGACCAACTCTCGAATGTCGACGGGAACGCGCTCCAGCGCGATCTTTCCCGAGGTCACCCGGGAGACGTCGAGCAGGTCGTCCACGAGCCGCGAGAGCAGGCGAGTCTGGCGGTCGATAACGGTGCGCTCGCGACCCAGAGCCCTGGCGTCTTTCTGCTCCATGAGCTGAACCGAGGTCAGGATCGCTCCGAGCGGATTGCGCAGCTCGTGGCCGAGCATTGCCAGAAACTCGTCGCGCTCACGGACACTCCGCTCGAGCAGTGAGAGAAAGTCGCGCACCTGGTATTGGCGTCGGCGGGCGCGAAGGGCCGCCTGGACCGCGCTGATCAGAGTCACCTTGCGGGTCGGGCGGTCGAGCAGCGTGACATCGGCCACCTCGACGAGCCGGCGCACGGGAGGAGCGACCGTCTCGCCTTTTTCTTCCCCGCCCGAAAAAACCAGCACGGGCAGGTTCGACCAGGTGGGCTGGTTGGCCAGGACTTCGGCGAGCTCGGCAACGGCGGTCACCGAGAGTCCATCTTCCGTCACCAACACGGCTCCGGCGCCCTCCCGGATCCCCCACTGGAGGTCCTCGTGGTTTTTGCAGATGTGGGCGCTGATGCCCGCCTCGGAAAGGACACGACGCGCCAGGAGAGCGTCGCGTCCTGTCGGCGCCAGAAGGAGCACGCGGCTGTCCGTCGGTTCAAGAGGTGGATTCATCTTTTTTTGGGCGCAGACCCGTTCCCGTTCCCTCGTAGATCGGAACTCCGGTCAGGATGCCCCGGAATTGCTCGAGCGGCTCGCCCACGTGCAGCCCTCTTCCGTCCATCGAAAGCTCCCGCAAGGAGGTCTCGTGGGCGCCGCGCTTCTTTAAAACGGAGATCGCCTTGCGAATGGATCCTTGAGCCTCGAAGTGCCGCAGCAGGAGGACGCTGTCGGCCAGATAGCTGACGTCGAGCGGGCTTTCGAGTGAACCGAGAAGGCCGTGCTGGGCCATGGTCAGGATAACGGCCACACCCCGCTGCCGCAGGTACGTAAAGAGCTCCTGGAGCTGGTTGGACAGGGCGTGCTCCTCGGGCATCGCGTGGATGTAGCCGTTCAGGCTGTCGATGATGACCATCCGGACCTTCTGCTCTCGGACTGCCTCTCGGACCAAGTGCACGAACTCTCCCGGGGACATCTCGGCCGGATCGACATGCCGGGCCTGGATGAGCCCCGCTTCCAAATGGCGGGCGAGCGGAATGCCGAGCCCGTGACTTCGGGCGAGAATCGTTTCCGTCGCCTCATCGAAGGTGAAGATCGCGACTCGCTCCCCGCGCTTGGCTGAGGCGGCGGCATATTGCGAAGTGATTGCGGACTTCCCCGTACCTGCGGGGCCCAGGATGAGCGTCGTCGTGCCGCGCTCGAGTCCGCCTCCGGTCAGGCGGTCCAGCTCGGCAATCCCGCTCGAGATCTGTTCGCCGCTGAGCGCCTTGGGGCTCTCCGAGCCAAGCAGGCGTGGATAGACAACGACTCCTCCGGTCTCGATCTTCATGTCGTGATAGCCGCCTCGAAACTTGACTCCCCGCAGTTTGACGACCCGGATTCGCCGGCGCTCGGCTCCGTACAAGGGGGCCAGTTGTTCGAGCGCGACAATGCCGTGGACGATCGAATAGAGATGGGCATCGCCGGCCTCTCGGGCGGTGTCGTTCAAAAGCAGGACCGTGCAATTCCTGCCGGTAAAAAACTGCTTCAGGGCGAGGATCTGCCGCCGATAGCGCAGTCCGCTCTGGGAGAGCAGCCGGAACTCCGAAAGGGAGTCGATGACGACGCGCGCGGGTCCAACGCGCTCGACCTCCTCGAACAGGCTCCTCGTGGTTTCGCCGAGCTCGACCTCCGCGGGATGAAAGAGCGTGTTGTTTTCTTCCGGCGCGACCTCTCCAGTGGAGACTTCACGAAGCTCTATCCCGTCGAGCGACCAGCCGTGGGAAGCGGCGACGGACTGAAGCTCCTCCTCCGTCTCCGAGAGCGCGAGGAACAGACCCTTCTCTCCGGCGCGGATGCCGCTCAAGAGAAACTGGAGGCCGACCGTGGTCTTGCCGGTTCCGCTTTCCCCTTCGACGACATAGAGGCGGTTGCGAGGCAGCCCGCCGGCCAGCACGGCATCGAGGCCGACGATCCCGGTGGAAACGGTCGAAGGTTCCTCGGGCATTCAGGCTCCTTTTACGGCCCCGCTGGGCGAGCCAATGGAGCCGAACTCGGCGCTGTTCGCGCGATCCAATCACAAGGGTTGCACAAGTTGGGCCGACCGGAGGCTCGCGAAATCCCAGGGATCCGGGTATTGTTATGAGTCACATGCGATATCGGGCTCTGGGGACGTCGCTTCTCGCGATGGCGGCCGGTCTGGCCCTCCTTGCCAGGAGCGCCCCGAGCTGTGTTTCCTGCTGCCCGGCGCCTTCCGACGGTAATCCGACGATCTCGAGCCTGGCCTGTTGCGGAGAGGATTGTGGGCCGCAGCTCGCCGCCGGACAGGAGCGGCCCTGCGTGGCCTCCGCTCGATCCGACGCTGCGAAGTCGCCTGTTCTGTCGGCAACGATTGTGTCTTTGACGCCCGCGGGCGCGACGTATTTCGATTCCTCGCTCCGCCAATCCTTGGGGCGGCGCGTCTCTCCTCGTTCCGGCACGCGCCCGCTGCGCCTCTGAGACTTTCTCTTTCCAATTCCTGACAAGGGCCGGAGCCTTCCGGCCGGAAAGAAAGAGTCTTCACATGTCGCTTGTGCTTTGTGTCGCGCTCGCCGCGAGTGCGGCCGCCTTACCGGCGCCGCCGACAGACAATTGGAGGGACCGGCTCCGCGCCGCGATCGAGCGCTCGGTTTCGCAGAACCCGGATCTCGTCGCAATGGAGGCCCGAATCGATGCCGCTCGACATCGGGTACTTTCCGCGGGCACGCTGCCCGATCCGGAGCTGGAAGTCGGGATCAAGGACTTTCCTGTCGCGAACCCCTCGCTCTCCCGAGACGATTTCACGATGGAGATCGTGGCGGCGCGGCAGGGTTTTCCAGGCCTCGGTAAGCGCGCGACACGGAGTGCATCCGCGCAAGCGGCCGCCGACAACATGGCGGCCATGCACGCGGTCCACGCGGTCTCGATGGCTGCGGAGGTCGCGGACTCCTTCTTCATGCTGGCAGAGCTCGACAGGCGCTCGGAGATACTCGACCGATCCCGCGAGCGGCTGAAGGCAGCCGCGGCCTCCGCCACCGAGCGCTACAAGGTGGGGAGGGGTGCCCAGGCTGATGTCCTGCGGGCGAACCTGGAGACGACGGCCCTGGAGGACCGCCTCCTGTCGCTCAAGGCAGATCGGCGCACGATCGCCGCGCGTTTCAACGCGCTGCAGAATCTACCGGCGGCCACTCCGGTCCCGCCGATCCGTGTGGTCGACCTGGAACCGTTCGGACGAGGGACCGGGGAAATTGCTCGAGAGGCCGAGGAGTCGAGCCCTGCCATCGCTGCGGCGCGTGCCAACCTGCGCCGTGCCGAAGAGGAAGCGAGTCTCGCGCGTCTCGAGCGACGGCCGGACTGGGTGGCAATGGGTTACTACGCCCGCAGGGTGAAGTTCGAGGATTTGGCCGGCGCCTCTGTCTCTTTCAACCTGCCCTTCGTGCATCCGCGGCGGCTGGAAGAGCGGCGGGCCGAGATGGAAGCAGAGGTTTCGTCCGCGCGAGCGGATCTGGAATCCGTCCGCAACCAGATTCGGCGGGATGTCGAGGACGCGGCGGCGCAGCTCGAGCGCAACGTCGAGCAGGAGAAGCTCTACCGGACCTCGATTCTGCCTCAGGCGGAGACCAACTTCCGCGCCGCACAGGAGGCATACGCGGTAGGCCAGATCGACTTTCTGACGTTCGAGAGGGCGGCGCTCGACCTGGATACCTACGAAAGCGAGGTCGCCGCCCGCACCTCAGGAATCGGCCGCTCGCTTGCGGCCCTTCAAAAGGCCTCGGGGCTGCCGCTCATCGAAGGCACACCGAACCCTGGAGAGACACATGTGGAGAAATAAGGCTCTCGCGCTCTCGACCGCGGTGCTTCTCGTAGCAAGCGCGCCGCTCGCGTGCAAGAAGAAGAGCGCATCGATAAGAACGGAGAAAGAGAAGCAGGCCTCGGGTAGGAAGGTTCTTTATTGGTACGACCCGATGAAGCCGGAGGCCCACTTCGATAAGCCCGGCAAGTCTCCGTTCATGGATATGCAGCTCGAGCCGAAGTACGCCGAAGAAGCGCCGGCTCCTGCGGCTGGGCAGAAGAGAGTCCTCTACTGGTACGACCCGATGAAGCCGGAGGTGCACTTCGATCATCCGGGCAAGTCGCCCTTCATGGACATGGAGATGGTAGCCAAGTACGGGGAAGCGCCGGAGACTGGCGCCGGCGCGCCTCCGCCCGGCTACTCGGTCGTCAAGATCCCGCTCGAACGCCGTCAGGAGATCGGCGTGACGACCGCCAAAGTCGAGAAGCGAGCCATCGGCGGGGGCATCGAGACCAACGGGATCGTCGCGGAAGACGAAGGACGGCTGAACGCCGTCAACGCCAAGTTCTCCGGTTACATCGAGAAGCTCTATGTCGACCGGACGGGCCAACCGGTGCGCCGCGGCCAGCCGCTCTTGACGGTCTACAGCCCGGATCTCGTGGCGACCGAGCGAGAGCTGCTCTTGGCGCTGGAGAACGTCCGGCGCCTCTCCGCGGGTAGTCCGCAGGCCGCGTCCGACGCCTCCTCGCTTCTCTCCGCGACGCGCCAGAGACTCCGGCTCTGGGACATTCCGGACTCCGAGATCGATCGAATCGAGAAGAGCGGGCAAGTCTCCAAGACTCTGACTCTGTACTCCCCGGTCTCCGGGGTCGTCCTGAAGAAGGACGCGGTCGCCGGTCTCGCCATCATGGCCGGCATGCCGCTCTACACGATCGCGGATCTTTCGACCGTCTGGGTCTTAGCCGACGTCTACCAGTCCGAGATGGCTCTGACGGCGACTGGAAACTCGGCCGTTGTCTCGGCCTTCTTCCTCCCGGGAGAGACCTTTCGGGGGCGGATTGATTTCGTCTATCCGACCCTGACCGAGGAGACCCATACGGTCAAAGCGCGGCTCGTGATCGCCAATCCGAAGGGGGTGCTCAAGCCCGGAATGTTCGTCCGCGTGTCGCTCTCCGGCAAGGGGCGGGAGGCGCTGGCGATCCCGCGCTCGGCTCTCATCCAAACGGGGGAGAGACAGATCGCGTTCGTCGAGCAGTCCGCCGGAGCCTACGCGCCGCGAGAGGTGAAGACTGGCGTGCAGGGCAAGGATTTCGTCGAGGTGCTTTCCGGGCTTTCGCAAGGCGAGACCGTGGTGACGTCGGCGAACTTCCTGATCGACTCCGAGTCGCGAATCGGCGCGATCGGCGCCGCGCCGGCAGGCTCGGCTGGGCAACCGGCGCAGTCGCTCGGCGCCAAGCCGACGCCGGGAGGGCCGCCGCAATGATCGAGAAACTGATCGCTCTCTGCGTTCGCAATAAGTTTCTGACGATTCTCTTCGTGGCTGGCCTCTTCGCCGCCGGTCTCTGGGCCTTGAAGCGCATCCCACTGGATGCCCTTCCCGATCTTTCGGACGTACAGGTCATCGTCTACACCAACTGGGAGGGGCAGAACCCGAATCTGATCGAAGACCAGGTGACCTACCCGATCGTCTCGGCTCTCCTCTCGGCTCCGCGGGTCAAGACTGTCCGCGGCTATTCCTTCTTCGGCTTCTCTTACGTCTACGTCATCTTTCAGGACGGCACCGACCTGTACTGGGCGAGGAGCCGCGTCCTCGAGTACTTGAACGGCTTGAAGGGTCAGCTTCCCCAAAACGTCAACCCCAACCTGGGACCCGACGCGACAGGCGTGGGCTGGGGTTTCGAGTATGTGCTCGTCGACAAAACGGGCCAGCATTCTCTGGCGGATCTGCGGACCTTCCAGGACTGGGACCTGTCCTATTGGCTGCGCGCGGTGCCGGGCGTGGCCGAAGTTTCCTCAGTCGGCGGTTTCCAAAAGCAGTACCAGGTCGAAGTCGACCCCACCCGGCTCGCCTCCTATGGGATCGGGCTCCATGACGTGCTCACGGCGGTGGAGCAGAGCAACGGGGATGTCGGAGGGCGAGTCGTCGAGTGGAGCGGCCGCGAGTACATGGTGCGCGGCCGCGGATACATCACGAGCCTGGAGGACCTTCGTCGCGTGCCGATCAAGGCGCGCGTCGCGACTGGCACGCCGATCTATCTGTCCGACGTCGCCACCGTGCACTTCGGCCCGGAAATGCGCCGCGGCATCGTCGACTGGAACGGTCGAGGGGAGGCGGTCGCCGGAGTCGTGATCGTCCGCGCCGGCGAGAACGTCGCCCGCGTCATCGAGGCCGCGAAGGAAAGGATTGCGTCGGTCAGGAACTCGTTTCCGCCGGGTGTGGAGCTCGAGGTCGCCTATGACCGCTCTGAGTTAATCGAGCGCGCCGTGTCGACCTTGAAGCGCACCCTGATCGAGGAAGTGATCGTCGTTGCCTTCGTCATCCTGATCTTTCTCTTCCACTTTCGCTCGGCGCTCGTGCCGATCACAATTCTGCCGGTCGCCATCGTCATCTCGTTCCTGCCAATGGCATTGCTTCATGTCTCCTCCAACATCATGTCGCTCGGAGGTCTGGCGCTCGCGATCGGAGTTTTGGTGGACGCCTCGATCGTGATGGTCGAGAACGCGCACCGGCATCTGGCCGCGGTGGCCGATCCGGACGGCCCCGCCCGGGAGGCCGCCGTTGTCTCGGCGGCCCAGCAGGTCGGGCGCGCGATCTTCTTCTCGCTCGTGATCATCGTCGTCTCTTTCTTGCCGGTGTTTCTCTTGACCGGCGAAGAGGGAAGGCTCTTTCACCCGCTGGCATTCACGAAAACGTTTGCGATCGCGGCCGCTTCCATCTTGTCCATCACGCTGGTTCCGATCCTGATGGGAGCCTGGATGCGAGGCAGGATTCGGCCGGAAGATCAGAATCCGGCTGCTCTCGCGACAAGGCGGCTCTATGCGCCGGTGCTGAACTGGGCTCTGCGTTTCCCGAAGACGACTCTTCTCCTGAACTTCCTACTGGTGCCGGCCGTCATCCCTCTCGCCCTCTCCCTCGGATCCGAGTTCATGCCGCAGCTTCGGGAAGGCTCGGTCATGTACATGCCGACCGGGCTTCCGATGATGTCGGTCGAGCAGGCCCGAGATGTCCTGGTCAAGACGGACGGGGTCATCACGACGTTTCCGCAAGTCCAGTCGGTTCTCGGAAAGGCGGGCAAGTTCGAAAGCTCGACCGACCCGGCGCCGGTGGAGATGTTCGAGACGACGATCGTCCTGAAGCCGCGGGAGCAGTGGCCCAAGAGCTTCCATCGGCGCTGGTACTCGGGCTGGCCCAAATGGATCAAGCCCGTCTTTCGCCCGATCTGGCCCGAGATGCGCGTCGCGAGTCAGGACGAGCTGATCGCCGAGATGAACGAGAAGCTGCAGATCCCCGGCATGCCCGTTGCCTGGACGCAACCGATTCGAAACCGGCTCGACATGCTCGCGACCGGAGTGCGAACGCCTGTGGGCGTCAAGGTCTATGGCTCGGATTATCCGGCAATCGAGAAGGTCAGCCTCGACATCGAGAACGCATTGAAGGACCTCACCGGCGCGCGCAGCGTCTACGCCGAGCGCACGACCGGCGGCTCGTACCTCGATTTTGTCGTGGACCGCGACGCGGCGGCACGCTATGGCCTTTCCGTGATGCAGGTTCAGAACACGCTCGAGGCGGCGACGGGCGGGAAAGTGGCGACAACCACCGTCGAGGGACGGCGCCGGTTCACTGTTCTTGTCCGTTACCCGCGGGACTTCCGAAGCGACCCGGAAGCGTTGCGCCGGATCCTCATCATGAGTCCTTCCGGAGTCCAGGTCCCCATCGGGCAGCTCGCCAGGATTCAAGTCGTCAGTGGACCGCCGATGTACAAGGACGAGAACGGGCGGCTCTCCGGCGTCGTCTATGTGGACACGGCGACTTCGGACCTCGTCGGTTTCGTACACGCTGCGCAGAAGCGAGTCGCCGAGCGTGTGAAGCTCCCCATTGGCGTGACGCTCGAGTGGACCGGTCAGTTCGAGTTCCAGGTCCACGCGAAGAAAACTCTCCAGATTGTTCTGCCGATCGTCTTCGCGATGATTTTCGTGCTTCTCACGATGACTTTCCGGTCCGCCTCCGAGGCGTCGATCGTGATGCTTTCGGTCCTCTACGCCATGACGGGCGGGGTGATCCTCCAGTGGCTGCTCGGCTACAACTTCTCGGTCGCCGTCTGGATCGGCTACATCGCGCTCTACGGCGTCGCGGTCGAGACGGGAGTGATCATGGTGATCTATCTCCACGAGTCTCTCGACAAGAGACTCGGAAAGGGGGAGCTGACCCGTCAGGACATCCTCGAGGCGACTCGCGAAGGCTCGGTTCTCCGACTGCGCCCAAAGTTGATGACCGTCGCCGCGGCCACCCTCTCCCTGATTCCGATCTTCTGGTCCACGGGCACGGGCTCGGAGGTCATGCGTCCGATCGCGACGCCGATCGTAGGCGGGATGGTCACCTCTACGATCCATGTGCTCCTCGTCACACCGGTGATCTTTCTCCTGATGAAGGAACGGGCCCGCCGCCGCGGAACGCTCCGCATCTCAGGGATGAAGACTCACCCTCGAGAGCACATCGATGAAACTCCACTCGCCCCGGCGGAAGTGTGAGATCACAGATCTCGGGAGTCCGTTCCCCCCCGGGATGTGTCCACGCATCAGATTGAGGAGAATCTATTCGGCGAGTCGCAAAGGATCAGTCGGGGGATGGGGTCGCACGGGCGGCGCCCCATTGGCACGTTGCCAGTCATTCCGGTGCCGAAGAAACGGCATCGCGAGGATCCTTCCGAGAGTCACCCTCTTCGGCTCCTGGTAGGCGGGCACACCGATCTCGATTGACTGCTGGGGCACGTCGAGGCAAATCGTGCGATGCAGATAGTCCCAGGCCGACAGCAGGCTCGACCAGTTCGTGTTCGTCTCGTTCAAGTAGTCGGAGTGGTGGATGCCGTGCATCCGCGGCGTGACGATCACGCGCACGAGCACGCGCTCGAGCCAGAGCGGCAGGCGCGTATTGGAGTGGTGAAAGAGAATGCAGGCGAAGAGGAGGATCTGGTAGATCGCGACCGAGCGCGGGTCGGTCCCGATCGCGACGATCTGGAGCGCCCGAAACGCGACGGACATCGCGAGCTCGCCGAAGTGGAACCGCAGCGCGGTCGAAGCGTCCATGTCCAGGTCCACGTGGTGGACCGAGTGGAAGCGCCAGAAGAAGAAGATCCGGTGGTTCGCCCAGTGCCAGAACCAGAGCGTGTAATCGAGCAGGACGATCCCGGCGAGCGTCCGGGGCCATCCGGACAATCCCAGCCAGGGAAGCAGGCCAATCCGCTCCCGGATGACCCAGGCCGAGATCGGCAAAAGGATCGGGATCTGAAGGAGCTCGATCGTCGCGGCGCCCAGCCCGGCGAACGCGAGGTTGCGCGCCATCCGGCGGAGCTTCGACTCCCTCTGGCGTCGCAGCGGCCGCATCGTCTCCGTGACGAGAAAGACCAGAAAGGCGCCCGCGACGACGGCCGGCGCGATCCAGCCCGGCAACCCGGAATGCATTTCGACGATCTTACCGTCGCTTCCGCTTGCTCCGGACCTGCGCCTCTCGGCGCACCGGCTCGCGGCTCGCCCAAAGGGGCTCGACCGCGAGCCTGGTCCCTCGCGCGCTCTCGCTCCCGCGGCGCGCGCCTCCTCCCCTCTGGGAGACTACGCGCGCCGCGACCCAGATTGTTTCTGGGTCGACGCTGCAAGCGGGCTCTCGGCTTCAACCTCGGAGCCGCCGGTCGCGCAGAGCCCGGAAAGCCAGAGTCATCCTGAATGCGGTGACGCAGCGGGTCTAGAGCATAACGCGAGCGACGGTGGCGTTACGATGCGTCCGTGGCCTCACCGTTCTGGACGCGCGTGCGGCGCTACTACCTGGCGGGCGTCCTCGTGCTCGCGCCGACGGCGCTCACGCTCTGGGTCGTCTGGAACCTGTTCAGCTTCTTCGACAACATTCTCGGCGCCGAGCTGCGGGCGCGCGGGATCTCCGTCTTTGGCCTGGGCTTCGTTCTCTTGAATGCACTTCTGCTGCTGCTCGGATGGCTGACGGCCTCGATCCTCGGCAAACGCGTCTTTCACCTCTGGGACCGGGTCATGCACCGCGTGCCCCTCATCAACAAGATCTACGCGACGCTTCGACAGATCGCGGAGCTCTTGATCGGGCCGGACCGCTCGGGCACCTTCGGCCGCGTGGCGATCGTTGAGTTCCCGTCGCCCGGCTCCTGGGGCCTGGGCTTCGTGACTTCCGTTGTGCCGGGCGAGGCAAATAGCCAGACCGGCCAGAAGCTCTGCAGCCTCTTCATTCCCTCCGCGGTCAACCCGACGACCGGCTTTCTCCTGCTCGTTCCCGAGGAGCGGGTCCGCTACCTCGACATGACGCCCGAGCAGGCGATGAAGATGATTGTGTCCGCCGGGGCGCTGGTGCCGCCGCCGAGGTAGTCGTCAGTTATCAGTGATCGGTTCGGTTCCAAACTGAAAACTGACAACTGTGAACTGAAAACTTGATCACCGCCGGATCCAGAGGTTCTCGTAGGCGACGACCGGGCTCGTCTGTCCGACGGAGGTAAATCCCTCGACCTCCGGCCGCGCGAAGCAGTAGACCTGGTCGTGGAAGAGCGGCAGCAGCAGAGCCTCGCCGGCGATCAGTTCCTCGATCTGGCGGTAGATGGAGTGACGGACGCGCGGATCGGTCTCGGCGCGCCCCCGCTCGATAAGCTGATCAAGCTCCGGCCCTCCCACGAAGCGACCGATCGAGCCGGCCTCGGAGTGGACGGCGCCATACATAAACGTGTCCGCGTCGGGATAGTCCGCGCCCCAGCGCCCCACGGCGAGGTCGCACTCGCCTTTCCGGTTGAGTTGAAGGTATTCGGCTATCGTCTTGCTCAAGGGGCGGATTAAGAAACCCATCTCACGAAAAGCATCGTTCAGCTCGCGGGCGAGTGCCGCGAACTCCCCGAAGAAGACGGGGTGGACCGCCGCGGAAAGCTCGATCGTCTCGCGCGAGACTGTCGCTCGGGCGGAGCTGTCCGAAGAGGCGGCTTCCGGGGTTTCGGCTTCCGATCTCGCGCCGGCCGGCGAATAGCCGAGAAGACCCGGCGGAATCAGGCCGTGCGCAGGGATTGCAAGGCGCCCGAGGGTCCGCCGAACGACTGCTGCGACATCGACCGCTTGAGCCAGACTCCGTCGAAGCTCGGGGTCCTTCAACACCCCCCGGTGACTGTTGAACGCCACGAAGTAGGTCTGAAGGTGAGGACTCTCTCTGTAACCGGAGGCGAAGCGGGGATCGTGTCGGAATGCCTCGGCGTCGGCGGGCAGAAGGTCGGAAGCGAGCGAGAATCTGCCGGCAAGAAACTCGTTGCGGATCTCTTCGGGTGAAACGCCGAACCGAAAGACGACTCCTTCGCTTCGGGGATAGCCCTCGCGCCAGTAGTATGGATTGCGCTCGAGCTCGAGCCGGCGCCCCGGCTCGAAGCTGATCACCCGGAAAGGTCCCGTGCCGACGGCGTTGTCGCGCCAGCTCGAGCCGATCGCAGCCGTACCCTCGGGGACGATGGCGGTCCCCGTGTAAGAGATCAGCGCCGGGAAGAAAGAGACGGGCTGCTCGAGGTCGATGAAGAACTCGACCGGCGAGACGATGTGGAAGCCCTCGAGATCCGTGGCCGTTCCATCGAGCAGGCGCTTGGCTCCGCGGATCGGCGCAAGCTGCCAGCGGCAGTCGCTCTGCGGATTGGCGAGGAGCCGCTCGAAGGAGTAGCGCACGTCCCGGGCGGTCAGCCGGCGCCCGTCGTGGAAGCGCACCCCCGGCCTGAGCTTGAACCGGAAGCGCTTGCCGTCGTTCTCGATGGAGAAGCTCGAAGCGAGCCACGGAACGATCCGCGTTCCCTCGAGCGCGAAGGTCAGTGTCTGAAAGATCTGGGGGAGAACCTCGGCCTGTTCCACCGTGGCGGCCAGTGACGGATCGAGGCTGCGCACGACGCCGGCGATCGGAACCTGGAGGATGCCGCCGCCGACTTGCCGGTCGGCGGCCGTCGGCGCCGCCGGTGCCACGGTCTTTCCGACCGCGGCGTAGTTCACGTAGGGAGCGGTGCTGTGAAGCTGCAGGCCTCGGACCGAGGGGCCGCCGATCCGGTAATCCACGTCGTGAAAGAGTGGGACCAGGATCGCCGAATCGAGCAGCAAGTGCTCGAACTTCCGGTAGAGGCTTTCGCGCGCGGCCGGGCGAGCTTCCGCGCGGGCCTCCTCCAGGATCCGGTCGGCTTCCGGAGAGGCGAAGTAGCTCCGCAGACGGCCGCTTTCGGAGTGAAAGAGCGTGAACGTGAAGTTGTCAGGGTCGTCGTAGTCCGCGATCCAGCGGCCGAGCCAGAGGTCCAGATCGCCGCTTCCGTGCCAGGCGTCGAGGAATTCGGGCATCGTCTTCGTCGCCACGTCGACCTCGACTCCAAGATCCGCCCAGATGTGGACGAGGGCGTCCGTCAGAGCGGCATACTGGTTCTGCAGGATCGGATGCACCGCGGCTTTGAGCCTGATGGGCATCGGCAGTCCTGCGGACCGGATCATTTCGATCGCCTTTTCCCGAGGGAGGTGCGGCTGCCGCCTTCCCGGGTCATGACCGAGGATCCCCGGCGGGAGCACCCCCGTGGCGGGCAGGGCGAAGCGTCCGAGAGCTCCCCAGACGAAGTCCTGCGTGCGCGCGGCGCTCGCGAGCGCGCGCCGGAGGACGGCGTTGGAGCCGGCCTTGGTTGGGCAATGGA
>JBKPDV010000137.1:0-13371 GCA_046728075.1 Acidobacteriota bacterium
AGAGCACAGTCTTGCCCTCCGGGCCCTTTGCCGCGAAGGTGGTGTGTCGGCCGTCGGGCGAGATCGTCAGAGATCCACCGTTGACGCCCGCGAGCTCGAAGCCGGACTTATCCGGAGCCAGCAGGTACGAACCGATCCGGAACGCTTCGGCCGGTGCGCGGCGCAGGTAGCCGAATGTGGCGAGTCCCGCAATGAGAATCGCGGCCGCCGCGATCGCCCAAGCAAGCTTCTCGCGGTTCTTCCGCCGGGCGACGACTGGCGCCGGTAGCCCCGCCTGCGAGCCCCCCTCTGCGATCCACTGGAGCTGCAGCTTCACGTCGTGCGCCGTCTGGAACCGGTCTTCCGCGTCCTTCGCGAGACACGTCTTGACCACGCGGTTGAAGGCCGGCGGCATCATCGGCGCGATCTCCGAGATCGCCTCCGGATCGTCCCGCAGGATCGAGCCGATGAGCGACGCCTGGCTCTTGCCCGAGAACGCCTTCTTGCCCGTCGCCATCTCGTAGAGAAGGGCGCCAAAGGCGAAGATGTCGCTTCGCCCGTCGGCTTCCTTGCCTTCGAGCTGCTCGGGCGCCATGTACTGGAACGTCCCGAGCACCGTGCCTCGCTCGGTCAGAGGCTGACTCGCCTGCGCTTCCGTCGCAAGCCGCGACACGCTCGAGGTGGGATCCTGAGCTGCCGGCTGGAACTTCGCGAGGCCGAAGTCGAGGAGCTTCGCGCCTGACTTCGTCAGCATCACATTGCCGGGTTTCAGATCCCGATGGACGATGCCCTGCCGGTGCGCCTTGTCGAGCGCGTCGGCAATCTCGATCCCGTATCGCAGCAACTGCTCGGCTGCAAGCGGCCCTTTGTTGAGGCGATCCGCCAGCGTCTCTCCCTCGAGGTACTCCATGACGAGGTATTCGGTCTCGCCCTCCCGGTTGACGTCGTACAGGGCGCAGATGTGCGGATGCGTGATCTGCGAGATCGTCTTGGCCTCGCGCTCGAAGCGCTGGCGCAGCTCCGCGTCCGACGAGAGGTGCGGTGGCAGCACCTTGATCGCCACCGTGCGCTCCAGGCGCGCGTCCCGCGCTTTGTAGACCTCTCCCATCCCGCCGGCGCCGAGTGGCGACAGGATCTCGTAGGGACCGAGACGGGTACCGGCTGAGAGTGTCATCGGATAACTGCAGCGGAGATTCTAAGCGAGAGCGTCCAAGCCGCTCGCCGGCGTCGACCCCGCGTGTGATGCCCTGTTGGGAGCTACGTGCCGGCGACGAGCTTTTGGAACCTCGGGTTCTTGCGCAGCGGTTCGAAGTTGGGGTCGATCTTGAGCCACCCCGGCGAGAGGACGTACGGAATTTTCAGCAGCGGCTCGAGATGGTCGAGCGCCTTCTCGGCTTCACCCACGCGGATATAGATCCGCGCGAGCTGGTGCTGGTAGTACGGGCCGTCATACGCGTCCTTGGCCACGGGCACGAGAGCCACGCCGCGCTCGCCTTCCTTGACCGCCTCCGCCTTTTGTCCCAGGAAGGCGAGGGCGAGGCCGAGGAAGACGTGTCGGGTTGCGTCTTCCGGGGCATCTCGAAGCTGGACCTTTGCCGCCGCACGTGCGGCTTCCGCGTACTGACGCGCCTTCCCCGCGTCGCCGCGTAGCGAAGCGGTTTCGGCCAGTGACATCCCCCAGGCCAGGCGGTCGTCGCTGAAGGCTGCCGGCGGCAGGCGAAGAAGGAGTGCCTGCTGCTCCTCGTCCAGGACCCAGGTCAGGTTGTTGTACGTCGCCATGTATGACACGAGCGCTTTCGGATCCACCTTGCGCGGGGCCGCCTTGAGCGCGGACCGCGCACCTCCCAGGTCTCCCTGCGAAAGGAAGAGCATCACCTTTGTTTCGAGGATGCCGAGTGATTGCGGCGCGAGCGCCAGGCCTCGGTCCGCGGTTTCGCGCGCCTCGGCGTAGTGCCGGAGCAACAGGAGCGTCCGCGCAAGGCGCCGCGCCGTGAGAGCCGAGCGCGGGTCGACCGCCTGCGCCTGACGGAGGGAGGCAAGGCCCTCTTCCCACTGGCCGGTCCTCTGCTCCACGAGGGCGGCTCCGACGAGAAGGTCGGCATCCCGCGGCGCGAGCTTCCGCCCCAAAGCGAACTGTTCCGACGCGCGGAGCAAATCTCCCACAGCGGCCTCGTAATAGTCGCCCAGAGCCAGATGGGAGGCAGAAAGGGCAGGAGCAAGCGCCAATGCGCGCTCGGCGGCCGCCCGGGCCTGCTCGCGCTCTGCCGGCGTCGGAACGCCGTTGGCATAGTGGAAGGAGTGGGCTCGGGAGAGTTGAGCCCACGCCTGCGCGAAACGGGGGTCGAGCGCCACCGCCTGGTCGTAGTGAGCAATGGCCCGCTGCAGGCTGGGCGGATCGGCGGCCGCCAGACCCTTCGAGGCCTCCTCACCGCGCAAGAAGGCGTCGTAAGCGGCGAGGTTCTGCGTGGGTTTCTCCGTGAGTCGCTCCTCCTCGCCCGCTCCCAGCACCACGCCCAGAGCCTGAGCGACTCGTGTCGCGATGTCCGACTGCACCTGAAAGACGTCGGTCAGCGCCGCGTCGAACGGCTGCTGCCATTTCGAAATCGGGGCATCCGGATGCGTCACGTCCACGAGCTCGGGGCTCACATGCACGCGGCTGCTGCCTCCGACCTTCTCCCAGCGCAACGTGGCCGTGAGCAGGTAGGAGACGTTCAACTCCTCGGCAATCTGCTTGGGAGTTTTCGTCGTCTTCTTGTAGGGCGTAGAGCTGCCGCGGGCAATGACCTGAAGGCCCGGAAGCGATGTCAGCTTGCCGCGCACCTCGTCCGCGATCCCGTCGGCGAAGTAGTCGTCCGCCGGGGCGCCCAGGTTCTCGAAGGGCAGCACGGCCAGGCGCTTCAGGCCCCCCGCCTCGCTCCCTCCCCTGTACGTCCGCCGCAGAAGCAGTGCGCCCGCGACGGCGAGTACGGCAAAAACGACGACGGCCGCCATGAGGACGCGCTTCTTCCCGGCCGGAGGGATCACCGCCTGCGAGCCGCTGGTGAGGCTCGGCGATGACGCAACCGACAGCGCGAACACAATGTCCTTCGCCGACTGGAACCTGTCGTCCGGGCTCTTCTCCAGGCAGTGGCGGACGACGTCATCGAGAGCCGGCGGGATGGCCCTTCCCGATTCCGACAGCGCCGGCGGCTCGTCCCGGAGAATCGCGGCCATCGTGTCGCTCGGCGTGTCGTGCTTGAACGCCTTCTTGCCCGAAAGCAGCTCGTAGAGAATCGTGCCGAAAGAGAAAATGTCGCAGCGCTGATCGATCGGAAGGCCCCGCACCTGCTCGGGCGACATGTAGCCCGCCGTTCCCATCACGGTCCCGAGCGCGGTGTGGCCCGCGCCGAACGGGGCGCTCGTCTCCTCATCCGGGGGACCGACCTCGATCCTCTTCACGAGGCCGAAGTCGAGGATCTTGACGTGGCCGTCCCGTGTTACGAACAGATTCTCGGGTTTCAAGTCCCGGTGGACGACTCCCTTCTCGTGCGCGGCGGTGAGGCCTTTGAGGATCTGAAGCGCGTAGTCCACCGCCTGCTTCTGGGGGATCGGTCCTGTGTCGAGCTTGCCGCGCAGCGTCTCACCCTCGAGGAGCTCCGTGACGGCATAGGCGATCCCGTCCTGGCTGCCGAAATCGTGAATCGCAAGAATGTTTGGATGAGAAAGCGCCGCGACCGCCTTCGCTTCCCGCTCGAACCGGGCAAGCGTGTCGGGATCGGCCGCGACGGACTGAGGGAGGACCTTGACCGCGACATCTCGATCGAGTTTCTTGTCCCGTGCCCGATAGACCTCCCCCATCCCACCTTTACCCAGCGGCGACAGGATCTCGTAGGGACCGAGGAGGGTGCCTGCGGCGAGTGTCATCGGCTGGCCGAGATTACACCCCGGCTCCGCGAGGAATAAGGCGGGACTACTTCGCGCCGGCGACGAGCTTCTGGAATCTCGGGTTCTTTCGCAGCGGGTCGAAGTTGGGGTCGATCGCGAGCCACCGGGGCGAGAGGT
Organism: Acidobacteriota bacterium; assembly: GCA_046728075.1. Lineage (GTDB taxonomy): Bacteria > Acidobacteriota > Thermoanaerobaculia > UBA5066 > Gp7-AA6 > JBKPDV01. The sequence goes on from JBKPDV010000137.1 coordinate 4,021, forward strand.
AGTAAGGGATCTTCAGCAGCGGCTCGAGCTGGTCGAGCGCCTTCTCCGGCTCGCCGACGAGTATGTAGATCCGAGCCAGCTCGTGCTGGTAGTAGGGGCCTCTCACCCCATCCTTCGCCACCGGGCTGAGGGCGACGCCACGCTCTCCCTCCCGAATCGCCTCTTCTTTTCGACCGAGGTACGCCAGCGCGAGGCCGAGAGCGACGTGGCGCTGCGCATTATCAGGTGTTGCGCGAAGCTGCTCCTCGAATGCCTGCCTGGCCTCCTCGGCGTAAGCGCGTACGTTCGCCGCGTCGCGCTTCAGGGCGTACGCCTGGCCCAAGCAGCGGGCCCATATGCCCCGGTCGTCGTCGAACACGCTCGGCATGAGCTGCAGGAGAGTTTCTCGCTGCTGTTCGTCGAGAACCCAGACGAGATCATTGGCATTCGCTATGTAGGCCACGAGCTCGATTGACCCGACATCTTTGGGCACGGCTTTGAGCGCAGCCCTGGCACCGGCGAGGTTCCCCTCACCGAGAAACGTCATGGCCGTCTCCCCGATCAGACTCAGATTGGAAGGCGCGAGTGCAAGCCCGCGCTCAAAGGTTTTCCGCGCTTCGGGATAGCGCCGGAGACGTTGGAGCGCGTAGCCGAGAGCCGTGAAATTGACAGTCGACCGGGGATCGAGGCTCGCCGCCTGCCTCAAGTGTTCTACCGCTGCATCCCAGAGACCGAGGCCCTCCTCGGCACGCGCCGTTCCATAAAGGAGATCGGCGTTGCCGGGCGCAACGCGCTGCCCCTTCGCGTACTCCTCCAGCGCGCGGTGGAAGTCTTGGGAAACCAACCGTTCGTAGCGGCCGAAGGCCAGGTACCCCTCCGGGCGGTTGGGCGCGAGCGCGATGGCCTTTTCCGCCGCCTGCCGGGCACGTTCCGCGAGCGCGGGCGTGGGCGTGCTGATTGTGTACAAGATCGAGTTGGCGTCAGAGACCCGTGCCCACGCCTGAAAGAATGCGGGATCCAGCGCCAGGGCCTGCTCGTAGTAGCCGAGCGATTTCCGTGTACTGGGGGGATCGTCACCCGTGCTATTCCAGATCTCTTCGCCTTTGAGGTAGGCGTTGTAGGCGGCGAGATTCTGGGCGGGCTTCTCCGAAAGCCGCTTCTCCTCGCCCGCTGCGAGCGCGACACCCAGCGCCTGGGCAACTCGCGACGCGATGTCCGACTGCACCTGAAAGACGTCCGTCATCGCCGCGTCGAACGGCTGCTGCCACTTCGCCGTGGGAGCGCCGGCCTTCTTCACCTCGACGAGCTCGGGGGTGACATGGACGCGGCTGCCTCCTCCGCTCTTTTCGAATCGGACAGTGGCCGTCAGGAGGTACCCGACTCCGAGCTCCTGCGCGATTTGGCTGGAAGTCTTCCTCGTCTTCTTGTAAGGCGTCGAGCTGCCGCGTGCAATCACCTCGACTCCCGGCAGCGAGGTCAGCTTGCCGCGGATCTCGTCGGTGATCCCGTCAGCGAAGTAGTCGTCTTCGGCGGCGCCGAGGTTCTCGAACGGCAGCACGGCCACCCGCTTGACGGCCGTGACTTCGCTGGAGCTCGAGTGGGACCTTCGCCAGAGGAAGACTCCTGCGACAGCAAGAAGAAGGATCGCAGCCGCGGTGATGGAGGCGGCCTTGCGGTTGCCGGCCGGCGGCTGCTCCACGAATCGCGCGGCGCTCGTGAACGTGGAGGACGAGGCCTGCGAAAGCGCGAAGACGATGGACTTGGCGGACTGAAAGCGGTTGTCGCGTTCCTTCTCCAGGCAATGCCGAACGATGATGTCTAAGCCGGGCGAAATGTCTCTGCCGAAATCCGCCGGCTCCGGCGGCTCGTCCCGAAGGATTGCCGCCATGGTGTCGCCCGCGGTCTCCCTCTGGAACGCCTTTGCGCCGGTCAAGAGCTCGTAGAGGATCGCTCCGAAGGAAAAGATGTCGCCGCGTGCGTCCACGGGAAGCCCCCGCACCTGCTCCGGCGACATGTAGCCCGCAGTTCCCATCACCGTGCCGGTCACCGTGCGGCCCGCGCTCATCGGGGCGCTCGTTTCCTCGTCCGGTGAGACTGTCTCGACCCTCTTCGCCAGGCCGAAGTCGAGGATCTTGACGTGGCCGTCTTTCGTGACGAAGAGGTTCTCGGGCTTCAAATCCCGGTGGACGATCCCCTTCTCGTGGGCGGCGGAGAGGCCTTTGGCAACCTGCAGGGCGTAGTCCACGGCCTGCTTCTGGGGGATCGGTCCTGTGTCGAGCTTGCCGCGCAGCGTCTCGCCCTCCAGAAGCTCCATGACCGCGTAGACGATCCCCTCGTGGGTCCCGAAGTCGAAGATCGCAAGGATGTTTGGATGCGAAAGCGCCGCGACCGCCAGGGCCTCGCGTTCGAACCTCGCCAGAGCATCGGGATCTGCGGCAAGTGACCGAGGCAGGACCTTGATCGCCACATCACGCTTGAGTTTCGAGTCCCGCGCCTTGTACACCTCCCCCATCCCGCCCGCACCGAGCGGCGACAGGATCTCGTAAGGCCCGAGACGAGTTCCGGCTGAAAGTGGCATTCGTTGACTGCTGAGGCGATTTTAGCGGCCATGCCTGCCTTCGTTCGCAGCGCAAGAGGTCTCCCGAAGTAACTGCGGGAGCTCGCGCGCTGCGAGGTGCGAGGCGAGCGATCGAGACTTTCAGCCGTGGCGTTCGCTGCGCGATCGGCGGCTCAGAGAACTAAAGCCGTCAGCCCTCTCGATTCGCCATCTCAGAAACAGTCCGCTCGCGGCGCGACGCGCCCGGTCCCAGGGGCGTCGCGCCGCGGGAGCGAGAGCGAGCGAAGGATTAGGCGAGCAGTCGAGCCCCTTTGGGCGGGCCGCCGGTTCGCCGAAGGCGAAGATCCTGAGCGAGCGCAGCGACGTGTGGCTGGGAGGCAGGGACTCGAACCCCGATTCACTGGTCCAGAGCCAGTTGTCCTACCATTGAACGACCTCCCAGTCGTTCTGCGGGAGCGCGATTATCCGGGAAGCCTCGAGGTTGGTCAAATCCGGCGAATCGCAGGCAATCTCCGTTCACTGCGCTTTCGGGGCCGTCTCGAGCTTTCGTACTGATCGCAGCCTGACGTCACATAATCAGGCAGCGGCCTTGTTCCTCGCCGCGACGATCTGCGCCATGATCGACAGCGCGATCTCTCCGGGTGAGCGCCCGCCGATCGGCAACCCGATCGGGGCGTGAAGGCGCGCCATCGCCTCCTCCTTCAGGCCCCCTTCGAGAAGACGCTGCCGGCGCTTCTCCTGCGTGCGGCGGCTGCCGAGAGCGCCCACGTAGAAGGCAGGGCTGCGCAGGGCGGCGGAGAGCGCGGGATCGTCGAGCTTGGGATCGTGCGTGAGCACCGCGACGGCGGTCGAGGCATCGATCCCGATTTCGCCAAGCGCACGGTCCGGCCACGCGGACACGATCCGATCGACGTCTGGAAATCGTTCCGCGCTGCCGAACGCTGCCCGCGGGTCGACCACGACCGTGCGGTAGCCGAGCGTCTTCGCGATCGCGACGAGCGGGATCGCGATGTGCACTCCCCCCACGACGATGAGCCTCGGCGGGGGATGCAGGACGTCGATGAAGATCTCGGCGGAGCGCTCCGGAGTCGCCTCGAGCCGTCTTGGCGCGCCTGCGGCGAGCGCTTCGCGGGCCTGGGCTTCGACCGCCGCGTCGAGGCCCTCGCCAAGGCTTCCGATCACGGTGCCGTCGTCGGAGACCCGAAGCCGCCGTCCGAGACGATACGAGGCCGCCCCGAAAATCTCGGGGCCGGATGACACTGGATAGAATCCCCTCGTGAGCTCGGGAGATCTAGCCGCAAAGACCTGCGTTCCCTGCCGCGGCGGCGTGCCGACGCTGACGGAGGCGGAGGCGCGCAAGCTTGTCACGGACACGCCCAGCTGGAGCCTTCAGGAGAATGCGACGCGCCTTCACCGGCGCTTCGAGTTCGAGGATTTCAAGAAGGCGATCGAGTTCGTCAATCGCGTTGCCGAGATCGCCGAGGAGCAGGGCCACCATCCCGACATCGCGATTCACTGGAACAAGGTCGACCTGACGCTCTGGACGCACAAGATCGGCGGGTTGCACGAGAACGACTTCATCCTCGCGGCGAAGGTCGACAAGCTGCTGGAAGAACCGAAGGGCCAGGAGATCGGGTAATCGATTTCGTCGGTTCGGGCATTCAACCGATGAGCCGATGAATCAACGAACCGATTCCGCCTTCACTCCTTCTTTCCCGGCAGGACCGTCAGGACGATCCCGATCACACCGGCGCCGACGAAGAGCCAGCGAGCGGTGTCCCAGAAATCTTTCTTCGAGCGCTCCTCCTGCGAGACCGCCGCCTTGATCTTTCCTTCGATCGTTTCGTAGCCTCCCCGTTGACTCGACGCCACGAGGAAACCCGCCAGCCCGAGGACGATCAAGGCGATGCCGACTTTGCGCATTTGGAAGCTCTCAGCTTACAGCTATCAGCTTTCAGCCACCTAGACCCTACCGCCGGTGCTCGGCTGAAAGCCGTTAGCTGACAGCTGAGCTCAGTATCTCCTCATCGAGGGGTCGATCGCCTCGGCCCAGCGGTTGATGCCGCCTGTCAGGTTGGCGGCGCGCCCGTAGCCCTTCTGCTGCAGAAACTGGACCGCCTGCGCGCTGCGGCCGCCCGTGCGGCAGTAGACGACGAGATCCGCGTCCGGCGCAAGCTCGGAATACCTTTGCGGCAACTGGCCGAGCGGGATCTTGACGGACTCCGGCAGATCCGAGATCGGCCACTCGTGCGGCTCGCGAACATCCAGAAGCGTGATGCCTTGGCCGAGATCCAACTTCTGCTTGAGCTCCTCGACGGTTATGGAGGGGATGGCGATCACGGAGGAAGCTTACAGCTAATAGCTTTCAGCTGTCAGCCTGGAGCCTGGCAGCAGGGGATATGTCAGAACTGATATAGCAATATTTGTCGGCACGGGCCCCGGAGCCGAGAGCTCCAAGGTGAAAGCTGTCAGCTAGTATTTCGGCATCGTCGGATCGACGGTCTCCGCCCAGCGGTTGATGCCGCCGGCCAGGTTGCGGACCTTCCGGAATCCCGCCTCGCGCAGCAGGGCGACCGCTTTCGCGCTGCGGCCGCCGCTCTTGCAGTGCACGACGATCTCGTCGGCGGTCGAAAGGCGGTTCAGGTTCTGCGGGAGCTCTCCCAACGGGATCTTGACGGACTCCGGAAACGCCGAGATCGCCCACTCGTGCGGCTCGCGCACGTCCACGAGCACGAAGTCTTGTTTCTCCTGCCGCATCCGCTGGAGATCCTGGACGGAGATCTCCGGAACGCCGGAGGCGGCCGTCGGCGACTCCTGAGGGCCGATTCCGCAGAAGGCCTCGTAGTCGATCAGCTTGGTTACCGTCGGGTTCGGCCCGCAGATTACGCAGTCCGGGTTCTTGCGGAGCTTCAGCTCACGGAAACGCATCGAGAGCGCGTCCACGAGGAGGAGCCTCCCGATGAGGGGATCGCCGGCGCCGAGGACGAGCTTGATCGTCTCGGTCGCCTGGATGACGCCGAGAAGCCCAGGCAGAATTCCGAGCACGCCCCCCTCGGCACAGGATGGAACGAGTCCCGCGGGCGGCGGCTCGGCATAGAGACAGCGGTAGCACGGGCCTTTCTGCGCCCAGAAGACCGAGGCCTGTCCCTCGAAGCGGAAGATCGAGGCGTAGACGTTGGGCTTTCCCGTCAGGACGCAGGCGTCGTTGACGAGATAGCGCGTCGGAAAGTTGTCTGTCCCGTCGGCGACGATGTCGAAGTCGCGGAAGATGCGCAGGGCGTTCTCCGAAGAAAGTCTCTCTTCGAAGGAGACGAAGGTCACGTTCGGGTTCACCTCGCGCAGGCGCTCCACGGCCGCCTCGAGCTTGGGCCGCCCGACGTCGCGCGTTCCGAAGAGGATCTGGCGCTGGAGGTTCGAGTCGTCCACGACGTCGAAGTCCACCAGGCCGATCGTGCCGATTCCCGCGGCGGCGAGGTACAGCGCCATGGGAGAGCCGAGCCCGCCCGTTCCGATCGCGAGCACGCGCGCGGCCTTGAGCTTCTTCTGCCCTTCCATGCCGACCTCGGGCATGATCAGGTGGCGCGAGTAACGGCGGATCTCCTCGTTGGAGAGGCCGGTCTCCGCCGGCGCGCTCAAGGTCGCGGCCGGCGGCGCCCCGCCGGCGATCGAGGGAATGATCGAGAGCGCGTCGGAGTCGGCCACCGGCGTGCGCCCCTTCTCGAGGTACCGCACGTCCTCGTCATTTTTGTAGACGTTGACGAAGGATCGGAGCCGTCCCTCTTCGTCGAACAGGTGCTTCTTCAACCCAGGATGCCCTTCGACCAACCCGTTCAACGCTTCCTGCACGGTCCGGGCGCGCACCCGCACGCTCGCGGCGCCGCCGGCGTGGGGACGAAGGGGAGTCGGGAGATGGACTGTCGCCATGGTTACCTCCGAAGAGCGTCGCTCACGAGCTCTTCACTCTCAAATACGCCGCGATCGGCCGAGAGGGTCCAGGAAAGGGCCTCCCCCGGCTCGCCGCGCGGAACCGCCATCACGATGTAGTGGAAAAACGGGAGCGCATGCTCCCGGTCGAACTCCGAGGGGACCGCAGGGTGGTCGGGGTGCGAGTGGTAAAAGCCCAGCAACGACAGACCTTCTTTCTCGGCGCCGCGCTCGACTCTCACGTAGTCCTCGGGGGAAACGACGTAGCGCCGGCCGCGCTCTTCTACGCTGCGGTTCACCAGCGCCTCGACTCGTTGGATGCGCGCGTTCTCGCCGGAAGGCTCGCCGAGCAGGGCGCCGCAGCACTCCTCCGGATAGGCCTCCCGCGCGTGCCGCCGGATCTCTGCGAGCGCTTCCGCCGGGATCTCGATCACGGCTCGGTCCAGAACGGCAGCGAAAGGTACTTCTCCCCGCCGTCGCAGAGAACGGTGACGATAGTCGCCGGCGCGGGCGCCTCGCGCGCGACCTGCAACGCGGCGACCACGTTGGCCGCGGCCGATGGGCCGACGAAGACACCTTCCTCGCGGGCCAGCCGCCGGCACATGGCGTAGGCCTCTTCCGTCACCACCGTCGTCTCCGCGTCGGCCAGAGTCGGGTCGTAGATCGGGGGCACGATCTGCGACCCCATGTGCTTCATCCCCTCCAGCCCGTGGAGCGGGCCGTCGGGCTGCATGGAGACGCACCGGACCGACGAGCTCTTCGATTTCAGGAACCGGGTGATCCCGCAGAAGGTTCCCGTCGTGCCGAGGCCGGCGACGAAGTGCGTGAGCTTCCCCTGCGTGTCGCGCCAGATCTCCGGACCGGTGGTTTCGAAGTGCGCTCGCCAGTTCGCGGGATTCGAGTACTGGTCCGGGTAGAAATACTTCCCGGGATGCGCGGCGGCCATGGCTCGGGCCTCGCAGATCGCTCCGTCGGCTCCCTCGAGCGGATCGGTGAAGACGAGCTGCGCGCCGTACGCGGCCAGGATCGCCCTGCGCTCGGCCGAGGCCTTCGCGGGCACACAGAGCTCGACCGCGAATCCCAGCACGCGGCCGAGCATCGCGTCGGCGATCCCGGTGTTCCCGGAGGTCGCCTCGAGGATCGTCTTGCCCGGCGTCAAGAGGCCGCGCGCGATCCCGTCGAGCAGCATCGAGCGGGCCGGACGGTCCTTGACGCTCCCGCCCGGGTTCTTGTGCTCGGCCTTGGCGTAGAGACGCAGGCCCGGCACCTCCGCCGCCACGCGCGTGAGCTCCAGAAGCGGCGTGTTGCCGATAGCATCGAGCAATTTCATGAGCCGTGAGGATTCCTCCTAAACGAAAAGGCCCGCCGGATCGGGCGGGCCTGGATGGTCGATCTGTTCCTTGCCGTTCTAACGCGGCGCGACACCCACTTCCGCCGGACCCCATACGGGTCCGCCGGGACAACAGCAACGAAGGGAAGCGCGCTTGCTCATCCTCTGGTTCTTGTAGTCCTTCCCCGGCACGCTGTCAAGCGCGATTCGTAAGTCCAAGCAGAATGCGACCGAAGACGCTAGCGGCGTTTGCCGAGCTGCGCGATCGCCTCCTGGAGCTGTCGGGTGACGGGTCCTCGGGGCGGAATCTTGACGATCTTCCCGTTGACGATCGCGATTCCGGGTCCCCCTCTCGAGACTCCGGGAGAGATGTAGGTGGCGACGATGGCCCATCCCCTGAGTTTTGGATTCGCAGGCATGACTCCTCCATTCAAAAATCGTAAGCGTCCGATGCGGTTCGGACGCTAGAACCTCCTCCGTCTCCTTGTCAAGCCGCGCGCTTCGCGGGCCCGCTTCGGAACGAGGGATGATCCAAGAGCGACCTCGAAGGCCTAAGCGGGCCGGCGCCCTCTCTCCCTGAGATGCTCTTCTTCGAACATTCGAACTCGGGCTGCCATGACGCCGGCGCGCCCCAGATAGCCGACCAGTCGCTTCGGATTCTCGGGCGAGACGATGGGCAGGCGTCCGATGCCGTGCTCCAACATTCGCCGCACGGCATCGCGGACGAGCTCCTCCGGGTAGCCGACCACCAGATCCTTCGAGCCGGCGTCGAGGACGGAGAACGCGCCGTCTCCCCGCTCCGTCGCCTTCATCAGGTCGCTGCGCGTGATGATCCCGATCAGTTGCCCCTTCTCGTCGACGATCGGAGTGCCCTGACGATGCGAGAGAGGGTCTCCCGCAGCGATGCGCTGCGAGAGCTCCGCGACGGTCATGGTCGAACGGATCGTCGGGACGTCGCGGTCCATGACTTCTTCGACCCGGTGAATCTCGAATGGATCGACGCTGTACTCGCGCACGAGGTGATGGCCGCGCCTCGCGATCTTCTCGGTCAGGATCGAGCGGCGCAGGAGCAGCACTGTGACCGCGTGCGCTGCCGCGCAGGCCGCGAGGAGCGCCGGCAGAGAGTTGATGTCGTGTGTCAGCTCGAGCGTGAAGACAATCGCGGTCAGAGGCGCGCGCATCGTGCCGCCCATCATGGCCGCCATTCCCACCATCGCCCACATCCCCGGAGTCCCCACCGGCAGTGCGGGACCCACGAGCGCCCCGAGGGCTCCGCCCATGATCAAGAGCGGCGCCAGCACTCCGCCGGAGGTCCCGGAGCCGAGCGCGATCGACCACACGACCGCTTTTCCAATCAGGAGGCCGAGCACGGCCATTCCGAACAGCCTGCCGTTCACGAGCCCGCCGATCGTGTCGTAGCCGACTCCGAGCACACGCGGATCGAGGAGCCCTCCCAGACCGACGAAGAGGCCGCCGATCGCCGGCCACCACATCCAGTGGATCGGCAGCTTTGTAAACAGGTCTTCGAATCCATACACGAGCGAAGTCAGGAGGCCCGACC
>JBKPDV010000138.1:0-7734 GCA_046728075.1 Acidobacteriota bacterium
GGCTCGGACGTTGGATACCGGCGCTGTGGAATCCTGCGCTGCTCTTTCCGGGAGGATTCTTCGCTGGTCCGCTCCCATGAGTGGCAGATGCAGGCGGGGCTGGCGATGGAGCCGGTCGACGCGGCGGGCGCCGCGTCCCGAACCGGCGGCCGCCTGTCGCCGGACATAACCGAAGCCGTCTTCTTCCCGGACGAGGCCATGGTCGACAGCGGTCTCCTGACGCGAGCCGTGGCTCAGTCGGCAGAGCGGCGCGGCGCCCGCATCTTGACGGAGACTCCCGTCCGGCGTTTCCGTCTGGAGGGCAATGTCTGCGTGGGCGTGGAAACCGATGCCGGAGTGCTGGAGTCGGCGAGCGTCGTCGACGCCGCGGGTGCCTGGGCCTCCTTCGATGCCGGGCTGCCGTTTCCGATCCCCGTCGAGCCGGTGCGAGGCCAGATGATCGAGCTGTCGTCGGCTCGGGAGCTTGCGACAGTCGTCCAGGACGATGACGTGTACCTCGTGCCCAGACGCGGCGGACGAATCCTCGTCGGGGCCACTGTCGAGCGCGTCGGATTTCGAAAGCAGGTAACGGCACAAGGCCTGGCGGGACTCCTGACGGCGGCGATCCGTCTCGTGCCGGATCTCTCGCAGGCCCCGTTCGTGCGCGCCTGGGCCGGTCTGCGGCCGGCGACTCCCGACGGGCTTCCGATTCTCGGACCCTCCCCGATCACCGGACTTTTTCTCGCCACCGGACACTTTCGCAACGGCATTCTTCTCGCTCCCGTCACCGCGCGTCTCATGGCCGACCTGCTGACGGGCGTCGAGATCCGGGGCCTCGAGCCATTCTCGGTTGACCGCTTCGCGCACTGGCGAAACGATTTGGCGTCGGCGCCTCCAACAACCGGAGTTTTCAGTTAGAATCCGTTGCAGTCGGAGGCCGGGATTACCCCGGACTTCAGGGAGGAAAAGGTCCCCCGGGTTTCCTATCCGGGGTTCTAAACAAAAGATGCGCAAGGCAATCTACGCGGGACTGCGCAATGTAGCGGAAGCGTTGTGGCGCGTCGCGCGTGCGATCGATCGCCGGTTTCCCGAGGGCTCTTTTGTTCCGAAGTGGGCTCCGGGCCCCCTTCCGAAGCAGCGGGAGCGAACCTTTCCCCAGCTCGGATTTCCGCGGCAGACGGACTCCCTGTGTCCGGGGTGCGTCAAGGAAGTGCGCGACCAGATCCTGTCCGGCGAGGTGGACTGGAAGGTCCTCGTCGAGGGCAACCCGGGCGAGATCAAGGCCTCGATCGTCGAAGAGGACGGCCAGATTCTCATGAAGAAGAATTGCGCCAAGCATGGTCATTTCGAAGACGTCATGTCGAGCGACCCGGCCTTCTTCAAACGCCTCGAAAAGTTGTACCCGGGACGCGACTACGTGATTCCCAAGGACGGCCTGCACAACCACGGCACCTCCTCGATCCGGTACGGGCGGGGCGCGGTTCTGACGATCGACCTGACCAATCGCTGCAACATGATGTGCAATCCGTGCTTCATGGACGCCAACCAGGTCGGATTCGTCCACGAGCTGGAATGGGAAGAAGTCCAGAAGCTTCTCGACGACGCGGTTTCGATCAAGCCGCGCCGGCAGCTGTCCGTTCAGTTTTCGGGCGGAGAGCCGACGCTGTCGCCCCACTTCCTTCCCGCGATCCGGTACGCGCGCGAGCTCGGCTATTTCTCCGTGCAGTGCGCGACCAACGGGATCCGCTTCGCGCAGGAAGAGGAATTCGCCCGCGAGGCCGCGGAGGCGGGCCTGCGCTTCGCCTACCTGCAGTTCGACGGCGTCGGCAACGAGCACAATCAGCACCGCAAAGTCGGCAACCTGTACGACGTCAAGCTCCGGGCGATCGAAAACCTCCGCAAACACGGAGTGGACGTCACGCTGGTGACCACGATCATCAACAGCGTGAACAACGACCAGGTCGGCGACATCCTGAAGTTCGCGATCCAGAACATCGACAAGGTCAACGCGGTGGCGTTCCAGCCCGTGTCTTTTACCGGACGGGACGAGGACATCGACGACGAGACCCGCGTGCGACAGCGCTACACGCTCTCCCACCTGGCGCACGACGCGAAGACGCAGGCGGGAATCGGAGAGCCGATGCGCGACTGGTACCCGCTTTCCGCCTCCGGGCCCCTCTCGGATCTGAAGGATCTGCTGGGCGGCCTCGAATCGGAGTGGGGATCCTTCAAGTGCGGCTGCCATCCCAACTGCGGCATCGGCACGATGCTTCTGGTGGAGGAGAAGACGAAGGAAACCGTCACGGTGCCGTCGATTCTCAACGTGGACCGCATGCTCGACGACATCAAGGCGATCACCGATTCGGCGCGCCGCAAGACCTGGACGGCCGTTCAGACGGCGCTGTCCGTCCTGCGGAATCTCCGCCCGGAAGGGATCCCGGCCTCCCTCTCGCCCTGGAAGGTCATCCAGGTAATGGACGGTCACACGGGCGGAAAGCTCGGGTTCTCCCAAAAGAGGCGCCATGACTGGCGCGTCTTCTTCGTCGGCGGGATGTGGTTTCAGGACCTCTTCAACTACGACTTCCGCCGCACCGAGATGTGCATCATTCCCTACGCGACGCAGATGGGAGAGATCTCCTTCTGCGCTTACAACACGGGAGTCGGCTGGCGCAAGATCATCGAGGAAATGTTCCAGACGGCCACACTGGCCGAGTGGTACAAGAAAAAGGGGCGCCACGAAGTCTTCGCCCGCGGCCGCAACGTGCCCCTGCCCGTGCTGCCCGGCCAGACGGTGCCCAGCCCGCTCGCCGTGCCGGCGCCCGCGCCGCCCGCGTCCCCGGCTTCACTGCCGATCTACGGCGGCGCTGTCGGGAAGTGAAGAGAAGTCGACAGTCGACAGTCGACAGTTCAGTCGGTAGTCGGTAGTCGGTAGTCGATAGGAAAAGTCGACAGTCGGGCAACACCCGAAGCCCTCACTCTCTGTCATGCCGCCGGACAACTCTCTCTCACCCGTCGCCCTTTTGTCATCCCTAGCGAAGCGAGGGATCTACTCCGGTGGTCGTGGCGGCCAGGGTGGATTCCTCGTCGCTTCGCTCCTCGGAATGACAGACGGAGGCTCTGCCTCTCAGCGCCCCCAGGAAGAGACGTGCGGGCGCACGAGGACCTTGTTCTTTGCCGGCTCTTTCGGGCCGCCGCTGGAAGGGCCGCGGTGGCTTCGCGAGGGACCGTGCGGAGCGGGAGGCTGCGGACCGCGGCCGCTTCGGATCCGGCGCTCGGCTTTCTCCTTCGCGCGGGCGCGTTCCTGCGCTTTTCGGGCTCGGATCTGCGCGATCCGCTCGGCCAGAGGCACTTCGAATTTCTCGGCGGGGGCTTTCGAGTAGTCGAAGCCCGGCACGGTGATCCTCGGCAGGCGCTTGCCGATGGCCCGCTCGATCTGACGCAGGTCGCCTTCCTCGTCCGGAGAAACGAAGGTAAAGGCGTCTCCCTTCAGCTCCGCGCGCGCCGTGCGCCCGACGCGGTGGATGTAGTCCTCGGGCACGTGCGGCACGTCGAAGTTGACGACGTGGGAAAGCGCCTCGACGTCGATCCCGCGCGCCGCGATGTCGGTCGCGACGAGGACCTTGAAGCGCCCGTTCTTGAAACCGGCCAGCGCCGCGGTGCGCTGCATCTGGCTGCGGTTGCCGTGGATTCGCTCGCACGGCACGCCGTTCTTGACGAGATTATCGGCCAGACGGTTGGCGCGGTGCTTGGTCCGCGTGAAGACGAGAACGCTCTTGAAGTCACCGCGCTTGATGAGCTCCTGAAGCAGCGGCGCTTTGAGGTTCTGGGGAACCGGATACACGGCCTGTGTGATTCCGACGGCGGGCAGGGGCGCGCGCTCGAGGTTGACCGTGTAGGGGTTGTGAAGCATTTCCCGCGTGAGGGTCACGATGGGAGGCGGCATGGTCGCCGAGAAAAAGAGCGTCTGACGCTTGGCCGGCAAATGCTTCAGGACCCGCCGGATATCCGGCAGGAATCCCATGTCGAGCATCCGGTCGGCCTCGTCGAGCACGAGGACTTCGAGACCGTCGAGCCGGGCGTACGGAAACCGGAAGTGGTCGAGGAGGCGTCCGGGCGTCGCGACGATGATGTCGACCCCGTGGCGGAAGGCGTGCTCCTGGGGACCCATTCCGACGCCGCCGAAGACCGCGGCCGCGGAGAGGGGAGTGTGAACGGCAAGCGCGGTCAAATGCTCCTCGATCTGTGCGGCCAGCTCCCTCGTCGGCGTGATGATGAGTGCGCGAGTCCTGCCGCGCGGCTTTCCGATCAAGCGGTTCAGGATCGCCAGCCCGAAAGCTGCCGTCTTGCCGCTTCCCGTCATCGCGCAAGCGAGCACGTCTTTGCCGGCGACAGCCGGCGGAATCGTGTCCTGCTGGATGGGGGTTGGGCGGGTGAAGCCCATTTCTTTGACCCCTCGGAGGAGGTCGGGATGGAGTCCGAACTTCGAGAAAGGCATGAATCTCTTTCCGCGGGGCCCGGGGGTTTTGGGGGACCGTAAGGACCCCGCTGACCTAAGAACACCGCTCTGGACTTCCGGCAGTATTTTTTTAGAACGGAGGATTCGCCGGCGAGACCTACGTCCGTGCCCGCTAGAAACTCGTTGGACGAGGCCGGCGGAGGCGATAAGGATGTCATAGATAGGTGGAAGAAGCAAACCGGGGGGAAGTCGGTAGTCGGTAGTCGATAGTCGAGTCGACAGTCGATAGTCGACAGTCAACAGCCGAAAAGAAAACGATACCTAGTGGGGTCGAAAGACGAGGATTTCGCGTGCGACGGTGACCGTCATGGGACCGAGCGCGCTGGCCCGATCCCGTTGCTGAAAGCGGGCGCCGCGGTAGGTCGTCCTCAACGCGTCGGCGACGCCCGCGGCATCGAGAGACATGGTCTTGCGGACGTTTCGCCGCGAGACGAGCGCGAGATCCGGCCGGAGCTCATCGATCGCGGCCGTCGCGCGGTCCCGCCGCACGGCGCGGCCGAGCAGCGCTTCGCGCAGCTCGACCAGATCGTCCGGACCGGGAATCGCCACGAAGACGCGGCCGCGAGGTTTGAGCACGCGCTTCCACTCCGGGCCGTTGCGGCGCGCTGTGACCGAAATCACGAAATCGAACGAGCTGCCGGGCCAGGGAAGGAAACGGTCCGAGTTGCCGACGACCCAGGTGGCTTCCGGAAACCTCTTCGCGGCCAGCTCGATCGACGGCACGGAAATGTCGATCCCGTGCGCGTCGACCGGCCGGACCTGCTGGACCGCCCCGAGCAGAGACCCTTCGCCGCAGCCGATGTCGAGGATATTGACCGTCCGCCCGACCCCCCGCAAGGCGTCGAGCTCCGCGAGAATCTCGTCGCGCATTCCGTCGTCGTGGCCGGCGTCGAAGAGCCTGCGCCGGGCGAGCGCGGTCTCGCGCGAATCACCGGGATGGCGTGAGCGGCGATCCTGAGGACCAAGCAGGTTGACGTAGCCGCTCGCCGCGACGTCGAAGGAGTGGCCGCGAGAGCAGACGAGGCAACGGTCGCGAGTCCGCAATTTCTTGCCGCAGCCGCGGACGGTGCAGAGAAGGGAAGGCACGCGGGAGCTTTCAGCTCTCAGCTGTCAGCCGGAAGCGGACTGTGGTCTCACGGCGACAGAAAGAGAAGCACGGCCGGCAGAACGAGTCCGGCAAGTAGACACAACGTGACCGTCAGGGGCCTGCCCGTGAAGCGATACGCCATGACGATGCCCAGAAAAGTCGTCGTGATGAGCGCCAGGCATGCCGCGAACACAAAGGCTTTAAGGGGAGTCTTGGTGGAGATCTCCCGGGCGAGCGTCTGGTTTTTGTGCACGGACGAAAGCGTCTTGACGATCTTGGGCGGAGTGTAGCTCCCGTCTTTCTTCGCGTCGTTGAAGCGGTAGATCTGCCACGCCCCGCTCGAGGCGAAGAAGAGCAGAACCGGCGCGAAGATCGTTCCCAGATAGAGGTGGATCCGGCGCAGTCCTCTCATGTTCATCGCTGGCTTCCTGACCGTCCGGGTGTCAGGGCTTCCGGTCCCACCACTTGGAAAGGCGCGCCTGCGGCTCGCCGGGCACGGCGGAATCGCTCACGGCGTAGTGGGATGTGTCGTTGTAGAGCGTCAGGCGTCCGCGGGTCGGGTCCTTGAAATCCAGAATGTTCAGCGACGCGGGACTCTGGTCGAGGCGGTCACGGTAGGTGCGCGCGTCGAAACCGAGGATCGAGCAGATCAGGAGCCGGATCGTCGCCTTGTGCGACGCGATTGCGACGTGCTCAGCGGGATGCGCCGAGACGATCTCGAGAAGGGCAGGCAGGGCCCGGGCCGTGACGGACAGACCGCTTTCGCCCCCCTGGGGCGCGAAAGAGAAAGGGTCCGTCTCCCAGCGCGCGTATTCTTCCGGATAGAGTTTTTCGACCTCCGCGCGCGTCTTTTCTTCCCACCGGCCATGATCGATCTCCCGCAGCCCATCCTTCGGAATCACGGGTTTGTGATGCGGTTCCGCGAGGATCCGCGCGGTCTCCATCGTGCGCCCCATTGGGCTCGCGTAGAAGGCGATGATCGGTTCCTTTGCGAGACGCGCCGCGAGCCGGCGCACCTGATCTCGCCCCTCTTCGGACAGCGGGACGTCGGTCCTGCCGGCGAAACGGTCCTCGGCGGAGAGCACGGTCGCGCCGTGGCGGACGAGGTAGATGCGGGTAGTCATTGGGGAAATTCGGTAGTCGGTAGTCGGTAGTCGGTAGGGGGGAAACGAAAAGAGTCGACAGTCGACAGTCGACAGTCAACAGTGGAAGCCATAAAAAGACTCATCCCTTCACCTTCCAGCCTTTCTTGGCGAGGAGCTCGCGCAATCGTTCGCGCTGGTCTCCCTGCAGCTCGACCGAGGCCTCGCCAGTATGGCCTCCGGTACCGCAGGATCTCTTGAGCTCTTTGGCGAGCGATTCGAGGAACGCAGGATTGCCGGGAAGTCCATCGAGGACCGTGACGCTCTTGCCGGACGAGCGGTTCTCCAGACGCAGCTTCGCCGTGATCTTCGGGGGAACGGGGGCCGGGGGCGCCGACAGGGAGGAAGAGCAGTGGCATTCCTTTTTGGGCCATCCGCACCTCATGCATCGCCGGCCGGAATCGGTCGAATAGACGAGGCGGTTCAAGGCCGTCTTTCCTTTCTTCATTTGAGGTCAGCGAGCGTGACCTTTCCCGTCTGCGCTTCGATGACGATCGTCGCGACGTTCTTGGAGGTCGCTGTGTCTTCATAGTTGAAGTACCAGTGCGCGCCGGCGCGCGGGTTCTGCACCAGGCCGGCCGTCAGATGCGCGCCGCTGGCGCTGTACTTCGAGCCGCCGGCTCCCTCGGCGATGTCCAGGAGCCGTTTGCTGTCGAGGATCGTGTCGGCGTCGACCGCGATCGTCCGCAGGGCGTTGCTCGGATGGGCGGAATGCGTCAGTTTCCCCTCGTCGATCGACGTCAGGTAGACCTGCGCCGCGGAGGGCGAATAGTAGTGGGCAACCCAGTGGGCCGAACGGCCGTCGGACCCCAGAGGCCCCTCCGAGGTCGTCGTGAGCTCGGTCAGCGCGGCGTCTTTCTGCCACTTGGCCGTCACCGAGTAGGTCATTTCATACGCCTGCTTCGCAGTGATCGGCTTCTTGCCGGTGCCCGTCGAGATCGGCTTGGGATAGGTGGGTTGGATCGGAGGCGCGGCGACGTCCGAGGCGACCGTCTCGGCTGGTTTCGAAG
>JBKPDV010000139.1:0-17099 GCA_046728075.1 Acidobacteriota bacterium
GGGCAGGGTGAGGGGTTGGTCACTCGAGGGTCAAGCTGATATCGAATCAGGAAAGAAGGGGCTAGGGGTCGCCCCTCACCCCGACCCACTCCCGCCGGGAGAGGGAGCAGACGGGGTCTCGCGTTTAGCGCGCGGCTTCCACCGCCTCCAGCAGTTCCCGCAGGTCCTCCGGCACCGGAGCCACGATCTCGAGGAGCTCGTTGGTCGCCGGGTGGCGGAACGAGATGCGCTCGGCGTGAAGGGCCTGGCGTGGAAACTCCATGAGCCTCTTCTTCAACTCGACGTCTTTCACCCGATCGAGCCGGGGCCGGCCGTAAACCGGGTCTCCCACGATCGGCAGCCCGGAGGCGGCCAGATGCACGCGGATCTGATGGGTGCGGCCCGTGATCAAGCGGCAGCGAAGCAGGGTCAGACCGAGCGCGAAGAATTCCTGCTCGATCTCGTATAGGGTGCGCGCTTCTCGGGCGCCGGAAGGCAGCTCTCCCGGCGACTTGAAAGCTTTCATCTTCTTGCGGTCGCGCGGGTCTCGACCGATCGCGAAGGAGACCTCGCCCTTTCGAACTCGCGGAATTCCCGCGGCGAGCGCCAGGTACTCTTTTTTCATCGAGCGCTTTTTCATCTGTCGCGAAAGCGAAGCATGCGCGAGGTCCGTCTTGGCGACGACGAGCACGCCCGAAGTGGCCCGGTCGAGGCGATGGATGATGCCCGGCCGCAGCTCGCCCCCGATGCCCTGGAAATCGCGGACGTGGTGGAGCAGGGCGTTGACGAGGGTTCCCGACCCGTGGCCAGGGGAGGGGTGCACGACGAGACCCGCCGGCTTGTCGATCGCGAGCAGATGCTCGTCCTCGTAGAGAATCGTCAGGGGAATGGGCTCCGGCTCGATCGCGATCTTCCGCGGCTCAGAGACCTCGACGGACACCTCTTCTCCGGCGCGTACGACGTGGGAGCGCTTCACTGCCTCTCCTCCCACGAGCACGGCGCCCTCGGAGATCAGCTTCTGAATGCGCGAACGTGAGAGATCGCTGCAGGTGGAGGCGAGGAACAGATCCAGCCGCGTTCCCGCGGAGGGCTGGCCGACCTGGAACTTGCGGAGCATGAAGCTTTCGGCTGTCAGCTGTCAGCTTTCAGCCAAAAGACGGCGATTGGGTGAGCTGAGAGCTGAAAGCTGAGAGCTGACAGCTTAAGCCTCGACCTCGCGCGGCCGTTTCGAGAGATAGAACAGCATTCCCAGCGAAAACAGCGCGGCGAGGATTCCGAGGAACTGCGAGGTCGAGAGCACCCCGGGAATCAGGAACCCGCGCACGGCGTCGCCCCTCCAGATCTCGAGGATCGAGCGCGTGATCGCGTAGAGAAGCACGTAGAGCCAGAAGACCTCACCGTCGAAGCTCTTGCGCCGGTAGGCCCACTGGAGCGCGAGAAAGATCAGAAAGGCATTGATCGAAAGGTAGATCTGCGTGGGATGGAGAGGCTGGTTCAGAGGCGTCCCGACGTTCTCCGCCGTGAAGGGGTCCGTGAAGGTGACCGCCCAGGGCCCGTGCCACTCCTTGCCCCAGCAGCAGCCGGCCGCGAAACAACCCCACCGCCCGATGGCCTCGCCCAGCGCGATGGCCGGCGCTCCCATGTCCGCGATCTTCCAGGCGGGCAGGTGGTGCCGCCGCATGTACCAGATTCCAACCGCCGTCGCGCAGACCAGTCCTCCGTAGAAAACTCCTCCCGAGCGCAGAACGCCCATCAGCGTAATCCGTTGACCCGCGCGCAGGTCGACGATGACGAGGAGAAGCTTCGCTCCCAGAATCGCTGCGCCAAGGACGTAGATCGAGAGATCCAGGATCTTCTGCTCCGGCAGCCCCTCCCGCCGCGCCTTGCGGCGCAGTACGGCAATCGCCGTCAGGTAGGCGATGGCGAGCATGACCCCGTAGGTGGGCAGGTAAAACGACCCGATGTGGATCAGCCGGGGCAGCATTTCTACGGGGTAGCCGGGGGAGGAGAGGGCGCAGGCGTCTTCGTCTCTTCGCTTCGCAGCATGTCGAGGAAGAGAAGACCGACGCCGATGCAGATCGACGAGTCAGCGACGTTGAACGCCGGCCAGTGGTGGCCGGAAACGAAGAAATCCAGAAAGTCCACGACGTAGCCGAAGCGGACCCGGTCGAGGAGGTTGCCGACGGCTCCTCCGAGGATCAGCGCGAAGCCGATCTGGAGGCGGACGCTCTTGTGCGGGGAGCGCAGCGCGTAGGCGGAAACCACCACGAAGACCAGGACCGCGATCGAGTTCAAGAGGATCGCCTTCAGAGAAGAATCGACGGAGGCGAAGAGGCCGAAGGCCGCCCCTGTGTTGCGGACGTAGGTGATGTCGAAGAGGCCGTCGATCACGGAACGCGACTGGTGCACCTCGAAACGCCGTGTCACGATTCCCTTGCTCCACTGATCGAGCACGAGCACGGTCAGGGACAGGACCAGATACGCCGCGCGATAGAGCGTGCTCTCGCGGATCCCCTTCCAGGCCGTCACGCCGGAATCCCCTCTGCGGGCGGCGGCAGCTCGGAGAGCGCCTTCCGGCACCGGTCACAGAGCCCGTCCGCCTCGGCTTCGGGTAGAACCTTCCAGCAGCGGTCGCAGCGCCGGCCCGGCGCCTTCCGGAACCGGATCTTCAGCTGCGGATAGGACGCCACCTCGCGCCAGCCGTTGCCGGCGCCCGCCGCCTCGAGCGTCGCCTGAGAGACGATGAGCAGATCGGCCAGACCGGTCTGGCTGGTTCCCGTGGCTTCCCGGTCCCGGTCCAGCGCCGCGTCCGACGTCAGGTCGATCGCCCCCTCCAGGGAGGAGCCGATCTCCTTGCGCCGCCGGGCTTCCTCGAGCATCAATGCCACCTCTTCTCGCAGTCTCGTCAGCCGGTCCCAGGCCTCCTGCGCGGGAAGGGTCGCCGGGACGTCGTTCAGGCTCTCGAAACGCGCGAGGTGGACCGATTCTTCCTTCTCCCCCGGAATGGCCTTCCAGATCTCCTCGGAAGTGAAGGGGAGGATGGGGCTGGCCAGCGTGGCGAGCGCCCGGGCGACGCGGAAAAAGGCCGTCTGCGCCGATCGCCGCTCCCGCCAGGCCGGGGCCGAGGCGTAAAGCCGGTCCTTGGCGATGTCGAGATAGAAAGAGGAAAGCGTTGTCGCGCAGAACTCGAGCAGCGTGTGGTACACGAGGTGGTACTCGTACTTCTCGTAGGCCTGCCGGATCCGACGGGCGACCGCGCGCGTCTGGACGAGCACCCAGCGGTCCAGCTCTTCCAGATCCTCGATCGGAATCCGGTCGCGGGCAGGGTCGAAGTCATAGAGGTTGGAGATCAGGTACCGCGCCGTGTTGCGGATCTTCTTGTAGGTGTCGGCGGTGCGCTCCAGGATCTCCTCGGAAATCGGCGTGTCGTCCCGGTAATCGAGCGACCCGACCCAGAGCCGCAGGATGTCGGCACCGTATCTGTCGATGATCTGGTGCGGCTCGGTCACGTTTCCCAGGGACTTGGACATCTTTCGGCCCGAGACGTCCTGGAAAAACCCGTGCGTGATGACCGCGCGGTAGGGCGCGTCCCCGAAGAGCGCGACCGACGTCAAAAGAGAGGACTGGAACCAGCCGCGGTGCTGATCGTGCCCCTCGAGGTAGACGTCCGCCGGGGGTCCGGCATCGTCGCGGACGAGCTGCGGC
The DNA here is from genome assembly GCA_046728075.1 of Acidobacteriota bacterium. Classification (GTDB taxonomy): domain Bacteria; phylum Acidobacteriota; class Thermoanaerobaculia; order UBA5066; family Gp7-AA6; genus JBKPDV01. The sequence continues at coordinate 3,685 of JBKPDV010000139.1, forward strand.
CACAGCCCCGAACGCAGGACGGCCAGATGGGAAACGCCGGAGTCGAACCAGACGTCGAGGATGTCGGACTCCTTTTCGAAGGTCGCGTAGCCGCGGCGGACGGCATCCGGAGGGAGGAAGTCCTCGGCGGGGCGCGCGTACCAGGCGTCTCCGCCTTCGGCCCGAATGATCTCGACGACGCGGTCGAAGAACTTCTTCTGCTCCTCGGGGGAGTCTTTCCAGGGGTAGACCTCCCGGCGCTCTCCGTCGGCGACGGCGTAGAGGAGCGTGATCGGAGATCCCCAGCGGCGCTGTCGCGAGATCACCCACTCGCGCCGGCTCTCGACCATCCCCGCGATGCGCTGCTCTCCCCATGCGGGAATCCACTGCACCTTGCGGATGGCCTCCAGCGCCCCTTGACGGATGTTGAATCGCTCGTCGTCCATCCGGATGAACCACTGGACGGTTGCCCGGAAGATCACCGGCTTCTTGCAGCGCCAGCAGTGGGGATAGTCGTGACGGAATTTGGGGTCTACATGGAGCAGCGCTCCGAGGGCCCGCAAGTCCTCCACGATCTCCGGATTCGCCTCGAGGACTTTCTTGCCCGCGTATTTGGGAACCGCCGGCGTGAAACGTCCGGCCTCGTCGACCGGCGAGAGGATCGGCAGGTTCTCCCGCTTGCCCGTCTGGAAGTCGTCCTCACCGGCTCCCGGCGCGGTGTGGACCAGACCCGTGCCGGCGTCCATCGTGACGTAGTCGCCGGTGACGATTCGAAAGGAGCGGGCCTCTTCCTCCGGCGTCAGCTCGCCCCGCATCTCTCGCGGGAAAGGATGCCTGTAACGCAGCCCGGTGAGCTCCGAGCCCTTCGCCCTGCCGACCGGGACCGGGTCCCACTGCAGGGTCGACGCCACCGCGGCGGCCAGAGGAACCGCGACCAGATAGAACCGGCCGTCATGCTCGAGGAGCGTGTATTCGGTTTCGGGATGGACGGCGATCGCCAGGTTCGAGGGGATCGTCCACGGCGTCGTGGTCCAGATCATCGCGGAGACGGGAGTATTCCGCTTCGTTTCCGGAACGTTCTGGAAGCGATCGACCACGGCTCTCGCGTCCTCGAAGGGGAAGGCCACGTAGATCGCCGGATCTTCGCTCGGCTCGTACTCCAGCTCTGCCTCGGCGAGCGCCGTCCGGTCGGTGAAGCACCAGCGGACGGACTTGAGATCCTGAAAAACGAGCCCCTTCTTGTAGAACTCCCCGAACGCGTAGGCGATGTCGGATTCGTAGGGGAAGCTCATCGTCGTGTACGGCTGGTCCCAGTCCCCCCCGACTCCCAGACGCTGAAACTCCTCGCGCTGGATATCGATGAAGCTCGCGGCGTACTCGCGGCAGGCCCTTCGGATCGCGACCGCATCCATCTCGCGCTTTTTCGATCCGAGCTTCTTGTCCACCTTCTGCTCGATCGGAAGGCCGTGGCAGTCCCAGCCGGGGACGTAAGGCGAGTCCAGATCCATCATCGAGTGGCTGCGCACCACGAAGTCCTTCAGGATCTTGTTCATCGCGGTGCCCAGATGGATGTTCCCGTTCGCATAGGGCGGGCCGTCGTGCAAAATGAACTTCGGGCGTCCCCGCCGAGTCCGACGGATCGCCGCCTCCAGATTCATCGCGCGCCAGGCGGCCAATTGCGCGGGCTCGCGCTTGGCCAGGTCCGCCCTCATCGGGAAGGAGGTCTGCGGGAGGTTGAGGGTGGACTTGTAGTCTTTTTCCGCCATCGAAGTCATTGTAAAGCGGGCAAGCTTAGCCGAGTCGGTAGTCGGTAGTCGATAGTCGGTAGGACTACTGACTACCGACTACTGACTGCTTCTCAGTCCTCCGTCACGAGGGCCACGCAGGCCGCGGCAAGTTCCGCCGTGTGCGTGATCGTCACCTCGGCAGAAAGGACTCGAAGGCCCCGCGCCCGATCGAGAGCGCGTCCATGGAATTCGAGTCGCGGCTTGCCACGCGGGTCTCGACGGACCGAGATCTCGTGGAACGAGATTCCGCGCCAGCCGGTGCCGAGCGCCTTCATCGCCGCCTCTTTGGCCGCGAATCGGCCCGCAACGTGCTCGGCGAACGCGCGCGGGTGGCGCCGGGTGCGGTTGAGCTCTCCGGCCGAGAAGACCCGCATCAGGAAGCGCTCGCCCCACCGTTCGAGAATCTCGGCCACGCGCGGGACCGGAGTCAGGTCGAGGCCGAGCAGAACGGCCACCGTTCAAGCCCGCAGCTTCAGCCCGAAGAAACGGGCAATGCGGTTGGTCAGGGGCGCGGCTTCCGCCCGCGCGATTTCCTCCCGCGAGAGGTCGACCTGCTCGGCGGCCTTGCGCCGGCGTTCTTCAATGATCGCGTCGAACATTCCGCAGAGCTCCGGGTTTTCCTCGAGGACGGGACCGAGAGTCTCCTTGTCGATCTCGATCGCCGTAACCTCGGTGACCGCCCGCACCGTCGCCATCCGGGGCTCGCCCGTCAGGAGACTGATCTCGCCAAACGTCGCGCCCGGATCGAGGATCGCCAGCCGGCGGCTCTCTCGGGCGGCTCCGTGAATCGTGACCGCGGCGCGCCCGGTTTCCACGACGAACATGGAAGAGGTGGTATCCCCCTCCCGCACGATGAACTCGCCCGGACCGAAGCGGCGCTCGCGCGCCGTCGTCCCGAGTCTGCCGCGTTCGGTCGCGGACAACGCGCCGAAGAGGTCGACGCGCGCGAGCACGTCTTCGATCGCCTCCTTGCGGGACGGCGTCAGCAGCGGGCCCGCGGCGTACTGGTGCTGCTCGATGATGGGATAGGCGATCTTGATCCCCGCCCGATGGAGCGCGTACCACGCCCGCTCCCGGGCGGCCGAGTCGACTTCGAGGTATCGCCCGTAGTCCTCCAGCCAGTAGCGCAGCTCGTATTGAACCGCGTAGGACTCGAAGGCGCGAACGTAGGCGACCGGCCGCGGCTCGGTGGCGAGACCCGGCATGCCGCGCAGCGCCCCCTCCAGCGCCTCGCGGGTCTCCGTCGGAGACGCCTCGTACTGAATCCCGATCCGCAGAGAGCGAGCGATCGGGCGGCCGAAACGCGGAAACACCTCGAGGCGCTCCCGGCCGGCGAGGCTGTTGGGAATCAGGAGGACATTGCCTTCCGTCGTGTGGAGCTTGATCGTGCGCCAGGAAAGCTCTTCGACGGCGCCGAAGGTCTCTCCGAAGCGGATCAGGTCGCCCACCTGAACGGTTTTCTCCAGGTGCAGCGCGAGGCCGGCGAAGAGATTGCCGAGAGTGTCCTGGAGCGCGAGACCGATGACCGCCGTGATGATGGCGGAGCTGACGAGGAACCCCCCGAGGTTCATCTGCAGAACCAGCTTGACGACGATCGCGACACCGATGACGAAAACGAGAAGCCGGACCAGTTGGCGCAGGAGCGCGGGCGCGGCGACGCGGCCGCGCAACCGCAGAGCGACGTCGAAGAGCAGGTAATCGACCAGGCGCGTGGCGACCAGCGCAACAGCGATCCAGATGGCGAGCTGGCCGTAGTCTTTTCCGGTCGCGCTCTTGACCGGAACGCGGAGTGCCGAAAGGAGCCAGACGCCTCCCCCCACGACAGCGAGCAGCGTGAGGGAACCGCCGAGTCGGCGGACGACTAGAGGAATCTTCGATTCCATTCTCTTCACAGTGCCGCCATCTTCACAGTGCCGCCAGACGCGTCAGGAGAGCACGAGGATCGCCCGCCTCCTGGAACAAGCGCACCGCCGCCACTCCCGCGATCCGATCGCGGTAGGGGAGCAGCTGCCCGACGTTCTCGAGGTTCATCCCGCCGATGGCATAGACCTCCGCCTCGTGGCTGGAGCTCGGCGGCAGCGCCGCCAGTACCTCGGGACCGAGGGGCTTCCCGTAGGCGCGTTTGGAGGGCGTGTCGAAGATCGGGCCCAGGACCACGACGTCGGCCCCTGCTTCGATCGCGGCAGCCGCTTCTGCGGCGGAGTGAGTGGACACTCCGACGCGAAAGCCTCGCGGGGTGTTCGCCTTCACGCGTTGCACGGGCAAACCCGATGCGGGCAGATGGACACCGTCGGCGCCGCAGGCGAGCGCCACGTCGAAACGGCGGTTGACGGAGAGGGGCGTCGAACCCAGGATTTGCCGCGCGCGGCTCGCCCGGGCGAGCAGCTCGGAGTCGGTGCAATCGTTTTCCCTCAACTGCACCGAAAGGCCTCCTGCGTCCGCCAGCGCCGCGAGCACTTCTTCCAGCCGCTCGCTTCCGACGGCGGCGCGGTCGGTCACGTACAGGCCCTTCACGGCTTGTCCGGATCGGGCGCAGGCGGGTCGAGCGTCCGCGAAAGGACTCTCAGATCCGCGATCCCGACCGCCAGATGCAGCAAGCCCAGCCCGGAAACGAAACCGCGAAAGAATCCGGAGGCCGATATTCCCGCCGCGGCGCGAGCCGATGGCGACCAGGGCCGAAGCAGGAGGTAGACGCCGACGGCCGTGCAATAGAAGACGAACAGCACGGATCCGGCAAGGGAGAGGGCGCGGCGCATCGGGGGATTGTAAGCAATCGCGATGATCGCCCTGGTCGCGGCGTGATCCTCGTCAGCGAGAACCGAAATCCCGGCGATCTCGGCGTTCTCGCCGATCTCGGCGATAATCGCCCGTCTCATGACTGAGGTCGAGAAGTTCGATCTGGTGGTCCTGGGTTCGGGCCCGGGCGGAGAAAAGGGCGCCGCGCAAGCGGCCTACTTCGGCAAGCGGGTGGCTCTCGTCGAGCGATCCACTGACGTGGGCGGCGCCTGCGTGCACACGGGAACGCTCCCGTCCAAAACCCTGCGCGAGACCGCCCTCTATCTGACCGGCTTCCGGCGCCGCGAGCTCTACGGGATGAGCGTGCGGCTCGACCGGAAGAAGAGCCTGCGCCAGCTCGTCGGCCGCCTGCAAGAGGTGACCCAGGCGCAGACCCAGCAGATTCGCCGCAACCTCGCGCGCCACGCGGTGCCGGTTGTCACCGGGCGCGCCGCCTTCGAGGACGACCACACCGTTGCGATCCTGGACGCCGAAGACCAGGTCTCGCGCCGCTTGAGCGCGGACGTCTTTCTGATCGCGACAGGCTCTTCCCCCTTCCTGCCGCCGGGGACCGCCGGAGATCCGGACGTCGTCGACAGCGACCGAATCCTCAATCTGGATCGCGTCCCCACGACGATGACGGTCGTCGGCGGCGGAGTGATCGGAACGGAGTATGCGTGTCTGTTTGCCGCGCTGGGAACCCGCTTGACGCTCGTGGAGGGTCGCGACCGGCTGCTGGGCGGCGTGGACGAGGAGCTGTCGACCGCGATCGAGCTGACACTGGAAAGAATGGGCGCTCAGATTCTGCTCGGTGACGCGGTGGAATCGATCGTTCGCGAACCGGGGCGCGCGACCAACGCCCTTCGGCTGAAGTTGAAGTCGGGCCGCAAGATCCGGGCCGACAAGGTCCTGTTCTCCGCCGGCCGCGCCGGCAACACGGGGGGACTGAATCTGGAAAAGATCGGCGTCACGGCGACGCCCCGGGGCCACGTATCCGTCAATGAGCACTTCCAGACGAGCGTGCCCCACATCTACGCCGTCGGCGACGTGATCGGTTTTCCCGCGCTGGCCTCGGTCTCGATGGAGCAGGCACGGGTGGCCATGTGCCACGCGTTCGGGATCACTTACAAGACTTCGATGCCTTCCTACACTCCGTACGGCATCTACTCGATTCCCGAGATCTCATCGATCGGCCCCTCGGAGCAGGATTTAAAGAGCAAGGGGACCGATTATGAGATTGGCCGAGCGCGTTTCGAAAACAACGCGCGGGGCCAGATCATCGGGGAGAACGAAGGCCTGATCAAGCTCCTGTTCGATCCTTCGACGCGCAAGTTGCTGGCCGCTCACATCCTCGGAGACCAGGCGACGGAGCTCATCCACATCCCGATGTTCGTGATGGCCCAGGGCGGGACGATCTCCGCGTTCATCGATACGGTCTTCAACTTTCCGACTCTCGCGGAGAGCTTCAAGTACGCGGCGTACGACGGACTGCAGCGTCTCGAGCGCCGGTCGCGCCCTTCGGACGGAACCGCGCGCGCAACGCGCAGCGATCCGGCGACGCGGTCGTATTTCGCCGGCGTGGACCTGGTGCGCCCGGGGCTGGTCGCCGGCCGTCCCAGCACGGTTTGCATCATGGATCGCTGGAGGCGCTGCCGCTTCTCCACCTGGGCCTACGAGGAGAGTGGAGTCGGGATCCTGCCCGAAGAGGTCGAGACGATGGGGTCCGTCCTCGCCGTCGGATGCGGCGAAGACGTCCCCGAAGAGCTGTTGGCCGGGCTGCGGCGGCACGGCCGCGGAATCGTCGGCGAAACTTCGGAGGATTGCGTGGAGATCGTTCTGGCACGTCCCACCGATCTCTGGCGAGCGTGGGCCCAGATGGGAAAGGCAAAGCGGCCGGCCACCCCAACGGCGCGCCGCCTCCGCTACGAGATTCTCCGCGCCGAGTCGCTGGAGTTTCCCGTCGGCCCCGACGCCATCCACGACGACCAGCTCGACGCCGCCGCGGCCGCGTACGCCGCGTACCTCTGGGCGACCAAGCAGGCCAGCGCCGAAGGCGCCTATGTCACCATCACGAGCCGCGGCTGAGCGAAGAGGCCGTTGTCGAAGCCGTCCGATTCCCGATCGCGAGCGTGGGCGCTGCTCTTTGCAAGGCTCACTTTGGGATTCATCTTTTTCATGGCCGGAGTCTTCAAGGTCTTCTCACTAACCCCCGCCGGACACGTCCGCAAGTGGTTCCTTCCCTTCCAGGACACTTTCCTGCCGGTGTGGTCGCTCTGGGTCGTCGGCCTGCTGATCCCCTTCGTCGAGCTCCTCGGAGGAGCTCTTCTCTTGCTGGGGTGGCGGGTCTATTCGGCTCTCCTTGCGCTCGGCGCGGTCTTAGTCGTGGTCACCTTTGGGCACCTTCTCCACGAACCCTTGTACCCGTTCCACGAGCACGTCATTCCCCGCCTGGCCCTCCTTCTCTTCCTGCTCGTCATGCCCCGCGACGAAGATCGTTTCTCCCTCGATCGCGTCCTTGCCGCGCGATCGAGTGAAACAGAACCTCGGCACACATGATGCATTGCACAGGAACCGACTAGGGACTCTGAGAAGGAGGAGACAAATGGCCAGGTACGGCAAGAAGGCATCCGAGAAGGTCGAGCGGGCGATGCGCGAGCGCAAGAAGGGGACGCTGAAGAGCGGACGATCCGGCAAGAAGGTGAAGAGCCGCAAGCAGGCCATCGCCATCGGGCTGTCCGAGGCACGGCGAGCGGGAGGCAAGGTTCCCCGCAAGAAGTCTTCCTCGAAAAAGAAATAGCGGCGGCGAGCGGGCGTTGTGCCGCTGCTCGGAATCCGCGGCTGTCCTCTCGGGGCCGCCACTTCCAATGTCATCCCGAGCGAAGCGAGGTATCTGCTCTCGTCATTCCAACCGCCGGGGCAGATTCCTCGTCGCTGCGCTCTTCGGAATGACAACGTCGGACAAAAAAAGCCGCGCCTTTGAGGCGCGGCATGAAGGAGGGAGACCTCGGAAGATCCGCCGGGAAATCCCTTCCGGCGGCCTAGTCATCTCGTTATCTAGTTGTCCTTGCGACCCCGTTCCGGGGGAGGCGCCGGCGCATGCCGCGGTTCGGCGCGGGGCTCTGCGCGAGGAGGCGGGGCCGGGGCAGGCGCCGGGGCCCGTTCCACTCGTGGCGGAGGACCGGAGTCCGGGCGGGAGACGTGTTCGCGTGGAGCCGGTTCCGCGCGGTATTCACGCGGCGGTGCCGGACGATATTCGCGCGCCGGCGCGCCGGACTCCCGATCCTGCGTCCTCCAGCTGCGCTCACGAGGAGCGCCTTCGCCGTCCGGATTCCTCCGATTGGGGACGGAACCCTCGATCACGCGGCGAGCCGGCGGGATCTCGGACCGCGAGCGCCAGCCCTCCTCGCGGGGGGCGCGCTCGACGTTGCGCGCCTCCGGCCTCGCCTCGCGGTCGACCGGCCGCGTGTCCGGCCGCGCGACCTCGGGAGCGCCCTCTCTTCCGCGGGACTCGACCGAGCGCGGCGAGGTGCGGGAACGCCACTCTGCATCGGCCCGCGGGCCGCGCTCCGCTCGATCCGTCATGGCGGGCGCCGGAGATCCTCTGCCGGTCACTTCGCGAGCCGCTGGAGCTTGCGCGAGCGGTTCGCGGCTTCTCTCGACGCGCGATGCCGGCTCACGACCGATGTCGGCAAGCGAAGCGCCGCGCTCCACGCGCGCCCCGCGCGGCGCGACATCGGCGACGCCGGGTCCGGCCAGCCGGCCGCGGTCGACCACGACCGCGCGCTGCTCGACCGCCTGAAGCGTCGAGCTCGGAAGCGTCCTTTGCCGGGCCAGGATCGGCGCGAGCCGCGACGAGTCGTCGGCCGAGGTGCCCCGTCCGATGACGCGCGGCGCCTCCCTCACGAAGCTCTGTATGGCCTGACGCCCCTCGCCGGGCCGGGCACTCACCACGATCGGCCGCGAGGAAATCGCGACGGTCCCCGCGCCGAGGCGCTCCGCGACGCGCGAACCCGGAATCACATCCATCCGGCCCGTGTGCCCGCCGAATCCGCCGTGGCCGGTGAAGTTCCAACCCCGGAAGTCGACCGAATGGCTGTTGAAGACTCCGTTGATCGAGATGTAGACGTTGGACCGGTTGTACCAGTTCAGCCGCCGGTAGTAGTTGTCGTACCAGGGACTCCAGTAGGAATACCAACCGATCGGGCACCATCCGACGTAGCTCGGCGTATAGGCCCAGTAAACCCACGCGGGCGAATAAACAGAGGCGGGGCGCCAGCACCACCGGTTCCAGGACGAGCTAAAGAACCAGGTGCCGTAATGAAACGGGTACCAGCCCCAGGGATCGTTCGACCACCAGGTCAGGCCCGCGGGTGTGTAGTACCAGCCGCCGTTGCTGTAAGGTGTCCATCCCGCCTCGACGCGCGGCGCCCAGACGTCGGAGTCGTACTCGTCGTTGTGCTGCCAGTCGCCGTATCCGTCCATGGCGACGACATCGTTCGCGTACTGTTGGTCCACGTAGCGTGCGGACACGCTGCGCGTCCCGTCCGCGGCTTCCAGCCGGTCGGCGGCCCAGATGTCGAACCGGTCGCGGGAGAAGGAGCCGCGATCGATCTCCGGCTCTTCGTCGCCTCGCACCTGCAGGAATTCGCCTGCGCGCACGCGATAGGTTCCCGCTCGCGCGCGAATCTCTGCCGACCCCGAGCGCTCGACGACGGAGGTTCCGCGGCGCGAATCGAAATTCACCCGGGCGCGCCCGCCCCGGTTCACGTAAATTGTGGCGTCTTCCGTGTCGATCCGCGGGACCCGATCCGCCGTGTCGCCTCCCGCGAAGAGAACGAGGGATCCCTCCTCGAGGTTGATGACGGAGAACTGGTCCTCTTCACCCTGCTGATCTTTCAGGGACTCGAATCGCGCGCGCGTGCCACCCCCGGCCAGGAGGACGTTGCCGTCCGCCAGCGCGATCTCGGCGCGGCCTCCCTCGGAAACCACGAGCTCATCGCCGATGGAGACGGGCAGATTCCGCCGCGCGTCGACGCGGCCGTTGTAGCGCGAAACGAGCGAAACCTCGCCCGAGGTCTCACGCACGTAGGAGTAGCCGCTGCGGAGGTTGGCCGAACTGGAGGAGTAGCCCGAGACGTCGCTCGACGCGCTGGACACGTCAGCGTCGTCGGCGCGGGCGCTGCCGGCGGTCACCACCAGCATTGCCAGCCCGATCAGCGCTGTTCCGGTTCTCTTCATGGTCTCCTCCAGGAAGGGGGAATTGCGAACCGCATGCCGGTCGCCGCCGCGACACCGCATATCCCAAATACCTGAAACAAATATACTTGTCGTCATACTGACCACATCCTGCTCCGGGCAGCCGTCCGCCATCGGAGACACTTTCCCGCGCCGGGAGGACAGTCTCTCTAACGCTACAATCGCGCCCTTTCGGGGGCGACACCATGGAATCGGATCGCGACTACCAGCGGATCTTCCGGAGGGCGGGTCAAAGGTGGCTCGAGGGAGATGCCTCGGCGCTGCCCGACTTCGAGCGCGGAATCGAGATTGCGCTCGAAGAGGACGACATCCCGGCCGCCCTGGCCGCTCACCAGAAGTTGCTGGTCTGGAAGCCGGTCGACGTCGCGCTTCACCGCCGGGTCGCGCACGCGATCGCTTCCGCCCGAGATCGCGCCGAGCATGGGTCGGGCGAGGAGAACAGGCTGGCAGCGATCCCGCTTTTTTCGGGGATTCCGCGCGAGGAACTGGCGACCCTTCTCACGCTGGTTGCCCCGATCAAGGTTGCGCCCGGCTCTTCCGTCGTTCGCGAAGGAGAGCCCGGAGATTCCCTCTTCCTGATCGTTCAGGGACGTCTGCGAGTGTTCACGCGCGGGACTGACGGGGCTGAGATCACGCTTGCCGAGCTCGGCCCCGGCGACTTCTTCGGGGAGGTCGCCTTGCTCACCCGGCGTCCCCGCACCGCTACGGTTTCCGCGATCACCGAGGCGGAATTGCTGCGGCTCGATCAAAACACGGTTGACGAGCTGCGCCGCCGCCATCCCGACATCGACGCGTCGCTCTCGGAATTCCACCGGAGGCGAGCCGAGAGGACGGTGGAGGCCTTGATCGAGCGGATGAAGAGCGTCGGACACTGAGAATTGAGAGTTCGTCGTTGAATCTCTTTCCCGCCGCGTCCTCTCTCATTCTTTTCTTCCCATGATTCGCGACATCATTCGCTTTGGAGACGACCGCCTGCTCGCCGAAAATCTCGCAGTCGAGCCGGAGTGGCCGGGGATGGCTGCCCTGCTGGCGGACATGATCGAGACGTGCCACGCCGCCCCGGGGATCGGCCTCGCGGCTCCGCAGATCGGCGTCAACCGCCGCGTCGCGATCATCGACCTGACGGTCGGCCAGGATCCGAAAGCCCTGATCGTGCTCGTCAACCCCGTGATTCTGGAAACTTCCGGGGAGCAGAAAGAGGAAGAGGGATGCCTCTCCGTCCCCGATCTGACGGAGCGCGTCCTGCGGCCGGAGAAGGTGCGGGTGCGCGCGCGCGACGCGTCCGGGCTCGAGCGGGAGATCGAGGGAAGCGGTCTCCTCGCGCGCGCTCTCTGCCATGAGATCGACCACTTGAACTCGACCCTCTATGTCGATCGGCTGCGAGGCTTGAAGCGCGAGCTGACTAGAAAAAAGCTCGAGCGCCGCGCGGCTCGCGGATTCGCATGACGCTGCGCTTCTTCAACACCCTCGGCCGGGAAGTCCGCGACTTCGCCCCGCTCGAGGCCGGACACGTGCGCATGTACACGTGCGGCCCGACGGTCTACAACGTCGCCCACATCGGGAACCTCCGGACTTTTGTCTTCGAGGACGTGCTGCGGCGGCATCTGAAGGCGGCCGGTCTCCGAGTCACGCAAATCATGAACCTGACCGACGTGGATGACAAAACCATCCGCGGAGCCGCCCAAGAGGGGTTGCCGCTTTTGGAGTTCACCGCCCGCTACGCCGACGCCTTCTTCCGGGATCTGGAACGGCTGAACGTCGAGCCTGCCGAGAAATATCCGCGCGCCACCGATCACGTCCCCGAAATGATCGCGCTCATCGAGAGGCTGCGCGACCGCGGGCACACCTATGAATCCGACGGCTCGGTCTGGTTCCGCATCTCGACCTTCCCCGGCTACGGCAAGCTCTCGCGGATCGACCTCTCCCAGATGCGCCGGGGAGAGCGCGTGGCGGAAGACGAGTACGAGAAGGAAGACGTTCGCGACTTCGCGCTCTGGAAAGGCGCAAAGCCGGGAGAGCCGACGTGGGATTCTCCGTTCGGTCCCGGGCGCCCCGGCTGGCACATCGAGTGCTCGGCCATGAGCATGAAATACCTGGGCGAGCACTTCGACATCCACACCGGCGCCGTCGACAATATTTTTCCGCACCACGAGAACGAGATCGCCCAGAGCGAGGGCGCGACGGGGCATCCCTTCGTGGAGTTCTGGCTGCACGCCGAGCACCTCGTCGTCGATGGCGAGAAGATGTCCAAGTCGAAAGGGAACTTCTACCTCCTGGACGATGTGCTCGCCCGTGAAAACAACCCGGCGGCGGTTCGATATCTGTTTCTCTCGGCCCCGTACCGCAAGAAGCTGAACTTCACCTGGGAAGCTCTGGCGGCGGCTGCCGCGGCGGTCGAGCGCATCCGCTCCGCGGCCGTGCGCCTCGAGGAGGTCGCCGCAGGGGCCGGGAACAAGCCGGGCTCTTTCCCGGCGGCCGATCGTTCGGAGAAGCTCCGATCCGATTTCCTCGCGGCCATGGGGGACGACCTGAATACGGCCGAGGCGCAAGGGGTTCTCTTTCCCTTCCTGCGCGAGCTCAACGCCGCAATCGACGATCGGTCGCTCGACGCGGAGGGAGCGCGCGTTGCCCGCGACGCCATCGCCTTCACCGATCGAGTCTTCGGAGTCCTCCCGGCGGCGCCCGAGATCCTCCCCGCCGAGATCGAGGCTCAGATCCAGGCCCGCAACGAGGCCCGCAAGCGCCGCGACTTCAAAGAAGCCGACCGCATCCGCGCCGAGCTCAGCGGCCGCGGCATCGTTCTCGAAGACGGCCCCGCCGGAACGAGGTGGAAGAAGGCGTGAGGCGTCGACTCCTCGCAGTCTTCGCGCTGGCGATCGGCGCGGCACCGATGGCGGCGCAACCTCAAGAAAGCCCGTCGGACTGGCTCGAGGGCTTCAAAAGGAGGTTTCCTCCCGCGGAGAGGAATGCTGCGGCCGAGGAACTCGAAGGTCTGGCGCAGGCGTTGGGAATGAGACGACCGCCGGGGCAGGAGCCTACCCCGGAGGCCAAGGAAACTCTCGATGCCTTCCAGCAGGCGGATTTCGGTACCTGGCTGGACACCCAAATGAAGGCGCCGGACGACTCGATCGCCGCGCCGACGCCGAAGATGGAAGAGTTCCTGCGGGAACGGCGAGTGATCGTCTCTCGTATTGTTTCTCTTCTCGTGCGCGAGGTGCCCGATTGGGGGTTCGACACTCGGCTGCCGGACCAGAAACAGTGGCTCCCCGATGCCCTCAATACGGTGCGGATCAACCGGCTTCTCCTGTCGGCGGCTTTGGCGGAAGGGCGCCGAGGCCGGCACATCGAGGCGGGCGAGTATCTCGAGGCCTCCTGGTCGCTATCCGAGTCTTTCGCGCACCGGCCGGAATTGCGGTCGCTGATTATTGCGACCGCTCTTTGGAGATCGCAAGCCGGTGTACTTCGCAAGATGAGCGAATCTCCGTTCCAGTGGTTCGAACGACTCTCAGGGGAGGCTCCGCGCAAGCAGCTCGGCTCCGTGCTTCAGGTCGACTACCTCATCCCTCTCGCGTCCGCTCCCGAGGTTGCCTCAAAGGACTTTGTCGAGCGGCTGTCGGC
>JBKPDV010000140.1:0-14059 GCA_046728075.1 Acidobacteriota bacterium
TTCTTCAAGATACCCGCCGCCATGTTCGTGATGGTCGAGATTCCGACGACGCGCACGCCCGCATGCCGCAGCGCGATCGCCTCGGGCACGGTCGACATGCCCACCGCGTCGACCCCCAGCTTGCGCAGCGACCGGATCTCCGCCGGCGTTTCGTACGAAGGCCCGTGCAGCCCGATGTAGACCCCCTCGCGAAGAGGAACGCGCAGCTTCGCGGCGACGGATTTCACGATCTTGCGCAAGGCGGGATCGTAAACCGTGCTCATGTCGGGAAAGCGCGGCCCCAGGGCGTCCTCGTTCGGCCCGATCAGGGGGTTCGTGCCGAAGGCGTTGATGTGGTCCGTGATCAACATCAGGTCGCCGGCCTTGAAGGTCAGCCGAACGCCTCCGGCCGCGTTAGTCAGAATAACCGCGCGGACTCCCAGTCTGGCGAGCACGCGCGCGGGGAACACCACGTCAGCCATCGGCCGCCCTTCGTAGAAGTGAACGCGCCCGGACAGCACGACCACCGGCGTCGACCCGACCGTCCCGAGCACGAGCTCCCCCGCGTGGCCGACGACCCCCGTCGAGACCGGGAAGTGGGGAATCTGGTCGAAGGGGATCGCCTCCCGGTCGGCCAGCCCTTGCGCGAACGCGCCCAGCCCCGAGCCGAGCACCAGGCCGACGACGGGCTGCGCCTTCGTTTTCTTGCGGATCGCGTCCGCGGCGGCGTCGAGGCGGCCGACGAGTCCGGTCGTGGAGCTCACTGCGCCGACACTCCGGCGATCTCCCAGATGAGCCCGGCGATCGCGGCGGTCATGAAACTGACCAGAGAGCCGGCCAGAAGAGCGCGAAACCCGAGGCGGGCCAGGTCGGACTTGCGGGTGGGCGCGAGCCCCCCGATGCCGCCGATCTGGATGCCGATCGAGGAGAAGTTCGCGAAGCCGCACAATGCGAATGTCGCGATGAGCTTGCCCTTCTCGGAGAGCTGCCCGACGACATCCTTCATCATGGAGAAGGCGAAGAACTCGTTGATCACGGTCTTGTTCGCGATCAGGTTGCCCACGGTCTCGATGTCCTGCTTCGGAGCTCCGAGGATGAAGGCCAGAGGCGCGAGAACGAAGCCGAAGATCTTCTGAAGCGAAAACGCCGGGTCGCCCCAGAAGCCGCCGATCCAGCCGAGGAAGCCGTTCAGCATCGCGATCAAGGCGACGAACGCGATGAGCATCGCCGAGATGTTCAACACGAGCGTCATGCCCTGCGTGGCCCCGGTCGCGGTGGCATCAATGAAGTTGGCGCTCGTCTTCTCCACTTTCATCTTGACGGTGCCCATCGTCACGGGCGTCTCGGTCTCGGGCCAGAGGATCTTGGAAATCAGGAAGGTGCCCGGAGCGGCCATCACGGAAGCGGTGATGAGGTACTTCAACGGCGCCCCCATCGTGACGTACGCCAGCATGACCGCGCCCGAGACGTGAGCCATCCCTCCGGTCATCATCGTCAGAAGCTCGGAGCTCGTCATCGCCGGAATGTAGGGGGCGATCAAGACCGGCGCCTCTGTCTGACCGATGAAGACGTTGGCGGCGACGCAGAGCGCTTCGGCTCCCGAGACCTTCATCGTTTTCTGCATCACCCAGGCCATGCCCTTGACAAGGATCTGGATGATCCCGAAGTAGTAGAGAAGGGAAAAGAAGGCGCAGATGAAGATGATGATCGGCAGGACCTTGAACGCGAAGATGAATCCGCCGATCGCCGGGATGCCGAGCTTCTGGCCGATCGGGGTCAAGTCACCGGCGAGCCAGCCGAAGAGAAAGCCGGAGCCTTTGTCGGCGTAGCCGATGGCGTTGGAGACCTTGTTCGAGAAAGCCTCGAGGACGTTCTTTCCGGTTTCCCAGTAGAGGACGAGGAATGCAAAGGCGAGCTGGAGGGCGAAGGCCCACCCCACGGTGCGCCAGTTGATCGCTCGGCGGTTCTTCGAAAGCGCGAACGCGACCCCGACGATCACGACCATTCCCACCAGACCGATCCAACGCATCGGTTCCTCCTCGCGCTCCGGGGCTTCTTTTGGGCGCGGATGTTAACAGGGTCGTTTGTGGGCCCGTCCGGCCGATTCAGAAACCGGCTTTTCTGGCGTCGAATGCGCGGCCGCGCCAGAGAAGCTTGCGGCGGACGAGCCGGTGGAAGAGCGAGCGTGCGAGGAGGCCCGCCCAGACCGCCGCCATGAGGGGGTGCGTTACTGACGGCCAGATCTTGTCTCCGAGCGCCGCCGCCAGGATCACGCGAGCTCCGATCAAGAGAGAAAGGGAAATAGCGGCCCGCGCGACGTCAATCGGCACTATGCGAGCTCCGGCGGCGGCGGCCACGAGGACCGCGGGAGGGAGAATGGCCACGACCGTCCAGAGAAGGGAAAGCGAGAGGAAGATCACGGCCGCCAACCCGGAGCACGCGTAGGCAACGTTCTTCGTGAATCCATCCCACACCTCCCGGAACCCGCTGTACATGCGCACCTCGACGTGCTCGTTCGCGAGCGTCACTCGAAGCCGAAACCCGGCCTGTTTGAGTGTGTAGCCCAGCCGGACGTCGTCGACCACGGACGCCCGGAGAGTTTCATGGCCTCCGACGGCCTCGTAGGCCGATCGGCGCACGAGGTTGCCGGCCCCGCCTCCCGCGGCGAGCCATCGCGGCCATCGGAAGTTGATGAGGAAGGCGGGCCCGAAGAAGACCGAGCAGATGAGATTGGGCATCAGGACCTCCTCCCAGAAGCTCCCGACCTCAAACCGGGGGAAGAGGACGAGGGAATCCGCTCGCTGCGCCGTCAGGTCCCCGACGGCCCGCGAGACCGTGTCGGAGCGGTAGCGCACGTCCGCGTCGACGAAGAGGAGCAGCTCGCCGCGCGCCGCGCGCGATCCCTGGAAGAGCGCATGCGGCTTTCCCAGCCAACCCTCGGGCGGCTCGACTCCGCTGACAACTCTCAGGCGCAAGTCGGTTGCGAGGCCGCGCAGGATGTCAGCCGTTCGATCGGTCGAGCGGTCCTCCACGACGATCACCTCGAAGCTCGGATAATCCTGTGCCAGCAGGGATCGCACGGCGGCCTCGATCGCTCGCTCCTCGTTGCGCGCCGGGACCACGATCGACAGCAGCGGCGCTTGTCCCCGGACGGGCTCGGCGCGGGAGAGGCGCGGCATCAGCGCCAGATTGGCGACCAGCATCGCAAGACAGATCGCGGAATAGACGGCACAGATCCCGAGCAGGACGTGAAGCACGGGTCAGGAAAGAATGCGCGTCAAGGCGCTCTCGCCCCGGGGAGCGGGCACGCCCAGCCAGTCACCGGCCGTCGCCGCGAGGTCGCAGAACCCCCGCCGGACACCCACCTCGACGTCCGCTTTCACACCGGGACCGGCGAAGATCAGCGGCACATGCTCGCGAGTGTGATCGGTCGAAGTATCCGTCGTCTCGCAGCCGTGATCGGCGGTCAGGATCAGAAGATCCTCCGACGTCAGCGCGGACAGCAGCCCGGGGAGGAAACCGTCGAGCCCAGCCAGATTCTTTGCGAAACCGGCCGGGTCGTTGCGGTGCCCGTACTTGCTGTCGAAATCGACCAGGTTGGTGAAGATCACGTCCCCGCGGCCGGAGCGCAGCGCGTCAGTCGTCACCTGCATCCCCTCGGCATCCGAGCCGGTGTGGACCGAGTCCGTCAGGCCGCGGCCCGAGAAGATGTCCACGATCTTGCCCACGCCGAAGACTCTCCTGCCCGCGGCGACGAGCCGGTCGAGCCAGGTCTCCCCTGTCGGCTCGACGGTAAAGTCCCGGCGGTTGGCCGTGCGAGTAAAGGCGCCCGGTTTTCCCACGAACGGCCTCGCGATCACGCGTCCGACGAGGTGCTCGCCGACTAAGAGGCTGCGCGCGTAACGGCAGAGGTCCCAAAGCTTCTCGGGAGGCCAGATCTCCTCGTGACAGGCGACCTGGAAGACGGAGTCTCCGGAGGTGTACAGAATGGGCCGGCCCGTCGCGAAGTGCTCGGCGCCCAGCTCGGCGATGATCTCGGTCCCGGAAGCCGCTTTGTTGCCGAGGACCGGCTTTCCCGCGTAGGCCTCGAACGGCAACACGATCTCGGGTGGAAAACCGTCGGGGTAGAGCGGAAAGGGACGCTCGGTGACCAGACCCATCATTTCCCAATGGCCGGTCGTCGTGTCTTTTCCCGCGGAAAGCTCCGTTGCCTTTCCTCTCGCCCCTCGAGGGGCGCCCAGTCCAGCCAGCGCAAGCAGGCCGAGCCGTTCGAGGTTTGGCAACGGCGTGGGATGGCGCTCGAGAACATGACGGAGTGTGTCGCTGCCGGTGTCCCCGTACGCGTCGGCGTCCGGCGCGGCGCCGACCCCGAGGCCATCGCAGACCAGAACGACGGCGCGGCGACTCATTGGGTGAGTCGACAGTCGACAGTCGACAGTCGACAGCCACCGAGACCGGCGATCACGAAGGATTGGGGAAAGTTAGGGGTCCGCCGGGGTTGGCGTTGGGCAGCTTCGCTCTCGCATCCGTCCGATAGGGGGAGTTGGGATAGTCGTTGACGAGGCGCTGAAAGGTCGCCCGCGCATCGGCCGTCTGCCCCGCCTTTTCGTAGATCTCCCCAAGCGCGAAGAGCAGCGCGTCCTTGGGCGCGCGGACATCGGAGGACTCGATCGCGCGTTTCAGGCGGTCCACGGCCTCGGTTGTCTTGCCCTGCGATGCCAGCAGACGCGCGGCGTCGATCTCCGCCGCAGCCGCGATCTCCGCGCGAGCCTCGCGGGCGACCCGCTGGAGAGACTCCGCACCGCCGGCCGAGTTGCTGTCGCGAGCCGCCAGTATGACCGTGGCGGCACGGCCGGCCGCCGTCGCCGGGTGAGAGGCGGCTCTCTTCAGGTGCGGCTCGGCCTGGCGCTCCCGCTCCTGCGCCGTCGGGTAAGTCTTTCCGACACCGGCGGCGGCCGGCTGCCCGGCGATCGGGGTGGCGAGGATCTCCAGGCCCGCGGACAGCTCGCGCCCTGCGACGGCCGCGACGTAGGCCCGCCAGGCGAAGATTCCGCCGACCAAGAGAACGACGCCCGCGGCAATCGCGATCCCTTCCGTGACACCGCGGCGGTGATGAGACACGTAATCGACGGTCTTGCCGACTGTTTCGGCAAGGTCGTTGCGCTTCATGTCTCGGCGGGTGATCTTCTGCGGCATCGCCGGCGGATTATAGACGGGCAGGAGCCGGGGACCGAACGGGGACCGGGTTGCCTAGTCGAGCCAGATCCAGGGGCTGCCCGGGACGAAGTTGACCTCGCTCGCGTTGCCCCCGTGGGCCGTAGGCAGCCACTTCAAAACACTGACCTTTCCGTTCGAACCGAAGTCGTCGACGCTGATCCGGAAAACGTCGCGGTTGTCGATGACCGCAGTGCTCGGATCGTTGGTGATGTAGATCCCGCGACAGTCGCCCGCCGGGCAGTTGATCGATCCGGACGGAACCTTCACGGTGTAGACGCATGGAGACCCGCCCGGGCACGTCGGACGAGCGCAGTAGGCGGCCTGGGGACTCACGGTCGTTCCATCCCCTTGAAAGGCGATCAGGTCGACGAGCGCGCCGTTGCCGGCATAGGTATCAAAGGCGATCCCGCGGACCGCGCTGCCCGGATTGGTCGGGTTGAGAAAAAACGTGCGCTGCTCCTGTGTGATTGCGTAAGTGCCGATCGTCGGTTCCCCGGCGTTTTG
The DNA here is from genome assembly GCA_046728075.1 of Acidobacteriota bacterium. GTDB lineage: Bacteria > Acidobacteriota > Thermoanaerobaculia > UBA5066 > Gp7-AA6 > JBKPDV01. The sequence continues at coordinate 5,701 of JBKPDV010000140.1, forward strand.
CACGAAGTTGCGATTGTTGTCTACGAAGGTGATCACGCACGAGCCGCCCCCGGGACATTTCGTGGAGTCACTGACATAGAACTGCACGACGACCTGCTGATTGCGCTTGATGGCCTGCATGCGCGCCGCCATGAGCGTCGATTGAATTTCATGTACCTGACCGAGCAGCCGGTAGTGGCGTCCGACCTTCAGAAAATAGGGGGTGGCAACGGCCACCATCAAGCCGAAAATGCCGATGACGACGATGAGTTCTGCCAACGACCAACCGCCGGAGCGGGCGAATCTGCGATTTGAGCGCATAGGTTTCTGAAGGGAATCGGTAGTCTATCAGCTCCCTCCTGCTCCGGAGACTCAAGCCCGGTGTCCTCCTGGGAGGACGTCCCGATTGAAGCTCAGCTCTTGTCATTCTGAAGGCCCGAAGAATCTACTCCCCCGGCCGAGCGGCAAGCAGATCTTTCGCTTCGCTCAGGATGACAAAAGCGCGATCCACACCCGATTCTCATTTCTCGGAGCTGCGGCGGATCTCGCTCAACTTGGTCTGTTGCTCGCGCGTCAGCAGATTCTTGATGCGCACCAACAGAGTCAGGTGCGTTTTCTTGATCTCCTTCTCCAGAGCGAGGATCCGATCGGCTTGCGCGAGCACGCGGCTCTCGTCCACCGGACGTTCTTCCAGCAGCTGGAGCATCTTCTCCGTCTCTCCCTGCAGCTCGAATTGAAGGTCCACAAATTTTTTCTGCGCCTTCTGCATCTCCGTGCGGAGAGACTGCCGCTGTGCGTCGTCCAGGCCGATCTCCTGCTGGTGACCGAGAACCACATCGGGAGGAAAGACCCTCTTCGCGATCGGGTCCTCCCCTTCCGGTTCCGTGCCCGCCCGCGCGGCCGCGGCGAGGAGAAGAGCCGGCAGAATGACGATCCTCCATCGACGGTTCATGATTTCTTCCCTTTCTCCCCTTCGGGATGCGAGAGAGCCTTTTCTGCTTCGACAGATCCGAAGACAGGCGGTGAGGACCAGAGTCGCGAGCCTGGAGTCTCGAGGAGGAAGTCGGTGGGCGCTTTCCAGGTCGTCAGCGAGCCGGCAGCCATCGAAGCCTGTCCGCGGCGAGGAGGCGCGGGCGGCCGCGAGCGGCTCCACAGCGCGACGCCGATCACAAGCAGCAGAGCCGCCACGACCAGGACTCGTCCGGCCGGTCCCCGGCTCGGCTGCGGCCGGGGGCGGGCCAGCAATGAGCGAAAGTCAGGAGCGAGCCTCTCGTCGAGGCGACGCTGCTCGGAGAGCGCGCGCTCGATCCGACCGTCGTCGGATCCGCTCATCTCTCGCCTCGAAGGAGAGTCGCCATCCGTGCTTTCCCTCGTTGGTAGTGGACTCGGGCGCTGCCGACGGAAATTCCGAGAGCGGCCGCGGACTCCTCGACCGTCAACCCATGGGCGAAGACGAGTGTCAGAACCTCTCGCTGCCGTCGCGCCAGCGCTCGAAGCGCGCGACCGACGAAGATCCGGCGTTCGGCGGCTGCAGCCGCCGGCGGTTCGGCCGGCAGCGGCTGGGGAATCGGTCGGTCATTCTCCCCGCCCAGCGGAAGAAAGCGGCGCCAGAGTGCGCGCCGCCGGTGCTCGAACGCCGTCCGGCGGATGACGGAGAAGAAAAACGTCTTCAGGCTGGAGCGGCCGAGGAATCGTGCCCTGCCTCCGAGAATCTTCAAATACGCCTCCTGCAAGACGTCTTCGGCTTCTGCCCGGTCCCGGCTGCAGCACCCGAGCGCCCAGGCGAAGCTTTCCGCGTGGAGCCGCTCGAGCTCCTGTTCCAGCTTTTCCGGTGTCATCGCCGCCGTCCCCTCTTCGTGGCGCGGGCGGGCGCCTCCATATGACGCGTCCGAAGCTATACTGGACCCATGAGCTCGGCTATCCAGATCACCGGAGAACCATCGTCTCAGGGAGACCGCTGCAAGTACACCGTCGATCGCCCGCTCCTGCCGGACGCCTCGGCCTACTTCGGGGACGCCGGCACGGCTCAGGCCTCTCCCCTCGCGCGGGAGCTTCTCTCCATCGCAGGGGTCGAGTCGGTTCTGATCGCGGACAACGTCCTCACCGTGACGGCCTCCTACGCCGTCGACTGGCCGGCGCTTGCGATCGGAAACGTGATCCGAAAGCATCTGACCAGCGGAGATCCGATCGTCGGACCCGAGTACTTCGAGGATCTTCCGTCCGAAGGCGATCTGAAATGGGCCATCTCGGACCTCTTGAACCGAGAGATCAACCCGGCCGTCGCCTCCCACGGAGGTTTCGTCGAGTTGATCGATATCAAGAAGAACAATGTCTTCATCCGAATGGGCGGCGGATGCCAGGGCTGCGGGGCGGCCGACGTGACGCTGCGCCAGGGAATCGAAAAGGCGATCCGGAGCCTCGTCCCCCGAGTGGGCGAGATTCTGGACACGACCGACCACGCGGCGGGACGGAATCCGTATTATTCGCCCTCCAAGTAACCCACCTCAACGGCACTAGCTCCGTCTCCGCTTCGATCTGCAGACGGGGGGACGGGGCGACTGGGGGACGGGGGGAAAGAACTCGAGTCCTCTCTCACCCCCCGTCTCCCCGTCCCCCCGTCGCTCCCGCCCATGAAACGTCCCGGCAGGGTTACACTCAAGGCACAGAGCCTCTTCAATGCTGTTTGTCCCCATCGGCCTCGACAAGAGCGAGGTCCGGAGAATTCCATGGGTGTCGTTCGCGCTGATCGGAGCGAACATTCTGGTTTTCCTCTCGCTTTGGATGTCGAACCTCCAGTCGCCGGTGAGGGAGGAGCTCTCCCAAAAGTCGGAGGCGGTCGCTCAGTATCTTGCCCTGCGGCCCTACCTCAAGGTCCCCTACGAGCTCGAGCAGTATCTGGATGCGTACTCGCGGCACCGGCTCGAGGAGGCGCAGGCCGCCGCGTCCCGCACCCGGCCCGTCGATTACGTGGTCCGGCGGCAGCAGCAAACCTTGAACGATATGGTCCTGGACCTCTTCGCGACGGTCCGCCGTCTTCCTCTCTTGAAATGGGGCTACGTCCCCGGAGAGCCCCACACGGACCGGCTTCTCACCTGCCTGTTCGTGCACGCAGGCTGGGTGCACCTGATCGGCAACATGCTCTTCTTGTTCGCGACGGGTCCATTCCTCGAGGACGTCTACGGCCGGCCGCTCTTTCTCCTGCTTTACTTTTCCTCCGGGCTGGTCGCCACCCTGGCGCACGCCTGGCAGAACCCGGGCAGTCTCGCGCCGGTGATCGGAGCTTCTGGAGCGATTGCCGGCGTGCTCGGCGCATTTCTCGTGCGGCTGGGAACGTCCCGAATTCGCTTTCTGTGGCTTCCGATTCCCGTTTTGTTCTTCTGGCGGATCCGGCTGGCCGTCCCGGCGTTCGTGGTCCTGCCTCTCTGGTTCGCCGAACAGTTCTGGCTCGCGACCAGCGGGCAGGAGGGCGCGGTCGCAATGTGGTCGCACGTCGGTGGCTTCGCTTACGGAGTGGTCTTCGCCCTTCTCGTCGCGGCGACCGGACTCGAGAAGCACCTGATCCATCCCTCCATCGAGCGGCAGGTGGAGTTTGTCCAGAACGTGCAGCTGGTTGCCGCAATCGAGGCAGGAGCTCGCGGGAACCTGGACGAGGCCCGCCGGACGACCCGCGATGTCCTCGCCTCGGACCCCTCGAACATCGACGCGCGCCGGCTCGCGTACGACACCGCGCTGGAAGCCCAGGATGTGCCGGAAGCGGTCCAGCATGCATCCCGTCTGCTCGACTACTACGTCGCGCGCAAGGAAGACGTCCTGGCCCGCGACTTGATCGCCGAGATCTCGAGCTGGGCCGATGCTTCTCTGCCGGCTCGATTCTCGCTGCGCGCCGGCGATTTTTTCGAGAAGCAAGGCGACATCCGCCAGGCCCGGCGCGAGTACGAACGGCTCCTCAAGAATCATCCCGCCGACGAGACGACGCTGCGCGCTCTGCTGCGCCTGGCGGATCTGTCCGGCCGGGACGGCGCCGCCGCCGATGCCAGGTCGTGGCTCGACCGCGCCTCCGGCCACCCCGCGTGCTCGAGCGAGTGGCGGGCAATGGTCGATAGGAAGCGGAAGGGGCTCGGGTAGATGACAGTTGTCAGTAATCAGCTTTCAGTTTTCAGTGCGGAGTGCGTTGCTTTATGTCAGAAATGACATATGGCTGGGCGTGAAACTGGCAACTGAAAACTGAGAACTGGAAACTACCTGATTCGAAACCTCAACATCGCGTGCGCGCGCCGCAACGCCTCCTCGGCGGCCGCCGGCGTCCCGGCGCGGCTGAAGAGGAAGCCGAGGTAGCGCGAGCCTTCGGGCAGGGGGATCAGGCGCTGGCCCAGGTGAGCGCTGATGATGACCTCCTCGATGCCCGTGACACCCCGGGCCTCCTCGACGCCGGTGACCTCCTCCAGGACGCCGCCGGCGGGAATCGGGATCATCATCACGCCGGCGGCCGAGCTCTCGCGAGAGGAGTCGGCAATGGGCAGCGAGAGAGCGTCTCGAAGCAGCAGCTCTTCGAGAGACATTCCCGCACCAAAGCGCAGGACGCGGGAACAGAGCCCACCGATCGATCGCCCGGCGATTTCGATCACGATCGGACCGGCATCGGTCACCCTCAGCTCGGCATGAATCGGGCCGCGGCGCAAACCGAGGGCGAGCGCCGCGTGACGAGCGACGCGCGCGATGGCGCCTTGAATCTCGTCGGACAGCCTCGAGGGCGTCACGTAGATCGTTTCCTCGAAGTAGGGGCCCTCTAATGGATCCGGCTTGTCGAAGAGCGCGAGGACGGAAAGCTCCCCGTCGCGCATCAGGCCTTCGAGGGCCACTTCCGGGCCCGCGACGTAGTCCTCGACGAGGATCTCGCGCGCCCAGGGTCCCCCCTTTCCAGCAACGTCGGGCTCTTCCAGGATCCTGGAGATGCGGTTCCAGGCGGTTACGAATTCCGACCGGTCATTCGCACGAACCACGCCGCGGCTCGCCGCGAGAAAAGTCGGTTTGAGTACGCAGGGAAACGTCACGCGGGCGGCCGCCTCCTCGGGCGGGACATCCCTTGAGAAGAGCCGGAACTGTGGCTGAGCAACCGCAGCCTCCTCGAGCGCGCCGCGCATGATGGCCTTGTGGCGGCCGGCCACGGCGGCCGCGATGGGAACATGCGGCAGGCCGAGAGAGAGCGCGATCGCGGCCGCCGCGACCGTGGTCTCGTCGTCGACGCCGACAACCGCCTCCACCGGGAACTTTCGAGCAAACTCCGCGACCCTCCCGGCCGAACTCTCCGGATCGCGGAAATCCAGTGTCAGAAACCCTTCGGGATGCCAGGCCTCCACTGTGCTCGGCTCCTCCGAGGCGACCGTGACCTCGACGCCGAGGCGGCGCGCGGCCTCGAGAAAATCGGTCGTGCGGTAGGAAGTCGTCGGGATGAGCAGGAGCAGGCGGGGCACGGCGGTCATCCTGAGGGTTCCGACTGAGGACTGAGGACGGCGGACTGAGGACTCCGGTGGCTGCAGTCGAGATGCATCATGGCCAAAGCCATTTCAGTCCTCAGTCCTCAGTCCTCGGTCCTCAGTCTAGAATGCGCCGTTCGAGATGAAACCGGAGGGTTTTGCATGTTCCGAATTCGCACGTTGCTCGGCCTTGCCCTTCTTTTGTTCGCGCTGACCGCCGTGGCCCAGAAGAAACCGAGCTCCTCGGCCAAGGTCCCGGACAGGCGCCCCGCAACCAAGCCCCCGGCCGGCGGCGACGTCCTCCCCTTCCACGCCACGGAGAAGACGCTTGCCAACGGGCTGAAGGTCATCGTCGTTCCGACCGGCTTTCCCAATCTCGTCTCCCTCCAGATCCCCGTGCAGACCGGCTCTCGCAATGAGGTCGAGCCCGGCAAGTCGGGCTTCGCCCATTTCTTCGAGCACATGATGTTCCGCGGGACGAAGCTCTACCCGCCCGACAAGTACCAGCAGATTCTGACTCGAGTCGGCGCGCGCCAGAACGCGTACACGACCGACGATTACACCAACTACCACACGACGTTTTCCAAGGAGGACCTCGAGCTCATGCTGAAGGTCGAGGCCGATCGCTTCGAAAACCTTTCCTACGACCCCGCCGCCTTCAAGACCGAGGCGCGCGCGGTCCTGGGCGAATACAACAAGAACAGCGCGAATCCCCTCGTCAAGCTCGAAGAGGTCCAGCACGAGCACGCCTTCACCACCCACACCTACAAGCACACCACGATGGGCTTCATCAAAGACATCGAGGACATGCCCAATCAGTACGACTACTCCAAGGAGTTCTTCGGCCGTTGGTACCGGCCCGAGTACACGACGGTGATCGTGGCCGGCGACGTCGATCCCGCACGTGTGATTCCGCTCGTCGAAAAGTACTGGGGAGGCTGGAAACGCGGCAGCTTCCGGGCCACGATCCCCCAGGAGCCCCCGTCGCGGGGGCCCGTCTACGCGCATGTCCCCTGGTCCGCCCCGACGCTGCCCTGGGTCACGGTGGCCTTTCACGGGCCCGCCTTTTCCGACACGGCACGCGAGTTCGCGGCGATGGAGATGCTTCTCGACCTCGAGTTCGGCGAAACCTCCGACCTCTATAAGAAGCTGGTCGAGCGCGAGCAGAAGGTCGATCAGCTCTTTCCTGAGGGCGGAGGAACCCAGGATCCGGGCCTCGTCACGGTGGCCGCGCGCGTCAAGAAGATCGAGGACGCCGGCTACGTGCGCGACGAGATCCTGAAGACTTTCGCACGCGCTCGCGACAAGGGTGTCGACGCGCAGCGTCTGGCCGACGCGAGGTCCAACGCCCGTTACGGTTTCCTGCGCCAGCTGGACAACACGGAACGGATCGCTGCGACGCTCGCGCGTTTCGTCCGCTACAACCGTTCCTACGACACCTTGAACAAGCTCTATCGCGTCTACGCCGCGCTGACCCCGGCCGATCTCCACGACGCCGCGCTAAAGTACGTCACGGACGCCGGAATGGTCGTCACCACGCTGTCGAAAGAGGAGCTGCCGGCGGGCGTGGCGCAACTTCCCTCGCTGGCAAGCTTCCGCGCCCCGGAGGGGAAGACCAGGGAGCTCGCGTTCGTTGCCGTTCCCTCGAAGCTGACTCAGTTGAACATCAAGCTCCTCTTCACCGCCGGGTCGGCCGACGATCCGAAGGGAAAAGAGGGCCTGGCCGCCCTCTCGGCGTCGATGATCTCCGAGGCCGGGTCCCGGGAGCTGCGAATCGACGAGATCAACAAGGCGCTCTTCCCGATGGCCGGGACCTTCCGCGACCGGGTCGACAAGGAGATGACGACGTTCACGGGATCAGTCCATCGAGACAACTGGGAGAAGTTCTTCGATCTCGTTCTGCCGCAGCTGACGGATCCCGGCTTTCGCGAAGAAGACTTCCAGCGGATCAAGGACCAACAGCTGAACGCCTTGAAGGAAGACCTGCGCGGATCCAACGAAGAGGAGCTCGGCAAGGAGCGGCTTCAGACCAACATCTTCGCCGCCACCCCCTACGGTCATCCCGTGCTCGGCACGGTTGCCGGGATCCAATCGATCACGCTGACAGACGTCCGGGACTTCGTCGGGAAGAACTACACGCGAGGCAATCTGACGATCGGCCTCGGAGGAGACGTGCCCGAGTCTCTGCGCAACCGCCTTACGGAACGCCTCGCGGCTCTTCCGGAAGCTGCGGCGCCGCAGGCGCGGCCGGCGATCCTCGGTAAGCGCTCCTCCGGAATGGAAGTCGAGATCATTCAGAAAGAAACCCGGGCCACGGCGATCTCGTTTGGCCTTCCGATCGGCGTCCTGCGCTCTTCCCCGGACTTCGCCGCGCTTTGGGTGGCGCGCACCTGGCTCGGCGACCACCGCTCTTCCGTCTCGCACCTCTATCAGCGCATTCGCGAGATCCGGGGCATGAACTACGGCGATTACGCCTACATCGAGGCCTTTCCCCGCGGCATGTTCCAGTTCTTCCCCGACCCGAACCTCGCCCGGCGCGCGCAGATCTTCGAGGTCTGGATCCGCCCGGTCGTTCCGGTCAATGCCCACATGGCGTTGCGCATCGCGGTCTGGGAGCTGCAGAAACTGATCGATCAAGGCCTCTCTCAGGAGGACTTCGAGGCGACGCGCAACTACCTGATGAAGAACGTGTACGTGATGACGGCGACGCAGAACCAGCAGGTGGGCTACGCGCTGGACTCGAAGTGGTACGGGATCGGCGATTTCGCTTCCACCATGCGCGAGAAGCTTGCCAGGCTCACGCGCGAGGACGTCAACGCCGCCATTCGCAAGCATCTCTCGGCCAAGGATCTGACGGTGGTGATCGTGACGAAGGACGCGGAGGACTTGAAGAAACGCCTCGTCTC
>JBKPDV010000141.1:0-48250 GCA_046728075.1 Acidobacteriota bacterium
TACTCGACCTCCACCGCCTCCACGCCGTCGGCCGCGGCGTAGCGATCCGTCGCGATGACCGCCGCGACCTCCTGGGCCTGGTACATCACCTTCTCGATGGGCAGAACCATCTGGGTGTCCGACATCAGAGTCGGCATCCAGTGCAGGTTGTATTGCTTGAGAGTTTCGCCGGTGATGACGGCGAGCACGCCCGGGACCTGGAGCGCTTTGGACGAGTCGATCTTGACGATCTTCGCGTGAGCGAACGGACTGCGCACGATGTCCATGTGGAGCATGCCGGGCAGCTGGATGTCGTCCACGTAGTTGCCCTTGCCGCGAAGGAAGCGCGGGTCCTCCTTGCGCTTGATCGAGTGGCCCATGCCCCCGACTTCGGGTGAGGTGCGAGGTGTTGCCATGGCTCCTGGCTCCTTCCTAGCGCGCCCGCGCTTCTTGCTGGCGCGTCCGCGCTGCAGCGGCGGCGTGCTGGACGGCCTTGATGATGTTGTTGTACCCCGTGCAACGGCAGAGGTTGCCCGAGATGGCCCGGCGGATATCGGCTTCCGTGGGGTCCGCATTCGACTTCAGGAGCGCGCAGCTCGTCATCATCATGCCGGGAGTGCAGTAGCCGCACTGCAGGCCGTGCTCCTGGTAAAAACCTTCCTGGATCGGATCGAGCTTTCCGTCTTTCTCGAGGCCCTCGACGGTCGTGACGTCGCGGCCGTCGGCTTGGACCGCGAGCACCGTGCAGGACTTGACCGGCACTCCGTCGAGCAGCACCGTGCAGGCGCCGCAGTGCGTGGTGTCGCAGCCGATGTGCGTGCCCGTGAGGCGCAGCCGCTCGCGCAGAAAGTGAACGAGCAGGAGGCGCGACTCGACCTCGCCCGACTGGGCTGCCCCGTTGACCGTGAGCTGGATGCTGTGCTTGCCCATGGTTACGCTCCTTGCGCCCGGGCGACCGCCTTCGTGAGCGCGCGCCCCGTCAGGACCCTGGCCATGTCCTTCTTGTATTCGACCGCGCCGCGCCGGTCCGCGGAGGGCGACGTCGCCTGCACCGCGAGCCGGGCCGCCTCCGCAATGGTTGCGGCGTCTGCCTTCTTGCCCTTCAGGAATTGCTCCGCGGCCGTCGCCTGGATCGGAATCGGGCCGGCGTTGGTCAGGCCGATTCCGGCCTTCTCGATCTCTCCCCCCTTGCCGAGCGTGACCTGCGCGGCCGTTGCCGCGGTCGCGAAATCTCCGACCTTGCGCTCGAGCTTGACGTAGGCGCCTCCGCTCGCGCCTTTCGGGACAGGGATGCGGATTTCCGTCAGGATCTCGTCGGCCGCGAGCGCTGTCGCGAAGAGGCCGGTGAAGAACTTGTTGATCGGGATCGTGCGCGCTCCCTTGGGCCCGGTGGCCACGACCTCCGCGCCGTAGGCGAGCATTGTCGCGGGATGGTCGTTGGCCGGATCGCCGTGGGCGAGGTTGCCGCCGACGGTTGCGAGATTGCGAACGAGCGGGTCGGCAATGACGGCGGCCGTATCGGCGAGCAGCGGGTATCGCTTCCGGACGAGATCGGAGCGCTCGAGCGCCGATTCGAGCGTCCGCCCCCCGATTTTCAGGAAGCCTCCATCCTCGCGAATGTATTCGAGGTCGGGGATTTTCCCGATGTCCACGAGGTGACCGGCGGAGCCCAGGCGCAGCTTCAGGAGCGGCAGCAGGCTCTGCCCCCCCGAGAGCACTTTGGCTTCCTCGCCGTATCGGCCGAGCAGGGCGATTGCCTCGGCGAGCGTCTTGGGAGCGTGGTAGTCAAAGGATCCGGGAATCATGTCCTCTCCTTTCGACCGGCCGGGAAGCTATCGAAACCAGCGCCAGTAAATCGCTAAAACGACGATGGCGGCAACGATCCAGAAGACGGGGCCCTTGACGGCGCGCCCGAGCATGCGACCGGCGGCGCCTGCGCCGAGCGAGACCGCATCGATCGGCGTCGCGGCTGCGGGAGCCGGTGCCCCGCCCTGTGGCCCGTTCGACGCCGCGAGGTCGGCCTGCATCGCCTCCGTGAACTTCTGGAGCATTTGATCGGAGACGTCCTGGATCATCCGGGCGCCCATCTGAGCGAGGATGCCGGTGATGTTGAGCTGCGAAACGGCTGAAACCTCGGTCTTGCCGGGCGCGATCTCGGTCAGAACGCTCTGCATTTTCAAGTCCGCGCCGCCCTTGCCCTTCACGTCCTGACCCGAGGCTACGATGTCGGCCGTGCCCGCCGCCGGATCGAGCGCCTCGAATCGGACTTTGCCCTTGTAGCTCGCCGTCACCGGCCCGACCTTGATCGCGATCGTGCCGGTGTAGTTCTTGTCATCCACCTTCTCCGTCAGCGCCGCGCCGGGCAGACACCGCGCCACGCGGTACGGATCGGTCAGAAACTCCCAGACCGCGCTCTTCGGAGCGTCGATCGTGAAGGTCTTCCGGATCTCGAGCGACATCGTTGTGCCTCACTCGGCTTGTTCGTTTTCCGATACGCCGCTCAGCAGCACCGGCGGATGCTTCCACCACCAGTCGGTTCCCTTGCCGGCCATCCGCTCACCCACGGCGAAGAGCTCCTTCATGTATTTCGTGTCGAAGAACTGCGTGTGGGGGTAATCGAAAGTCGGTGGTATGAAGGCCAGGTTGTACTCGAGGCGGTCTCTCTGGCTGATCGTGTAGATAATATAGAGATCCCCGATCCCCTGGAACTGAACGAGGCAGGTGATTGCGCGGAACGCGATCGGCAGCGTGCGGCGTTCCACTTGCGCCCATTCCGGGTCGAGCCGCGCGTTGCGGATGATGTATAGCTTGCGTCTTCGCGGCGCGATCTGGTGAAGTTGCGTGGCAGTGGGATAGATGAAGACCTGCGCCGCGGTCGCACCGTCCACGTGCATCTCCTGGTACGCTTTGCCGCCCGCCAGGACGTCGATCATCACCGGTGGGAACGTGCCCGGGATTGCCGAAGAGGCGATCAGGATCTTCCGGACGAGCTCCAGCGCGTGGGCGGAACGGGCCGCGGCGATCTCGGTGATGTTCCAGATCACCGGACGCCGCGCGTCGAGGTTGGTCGTCGCGACGAGCAGGACCCGTCCTTTGTCCCGTTCATCGGCGATCGCGTCGAGCACCTTCCGCGTCACATGCTTCTCGACGAGTTTCCGGAGGGGCGCGTTGTCCGACATCGCATCCCCGTACAGCACCCAGAGCGGCGATCGCTTCAGGGCGATGTCGCGGAAGCTGATCCCGGTATAGATGGACCTGAGCGTGACGTCGTAGGCCGGTCCGAGAAACGCGAAGGGAGCGATGAGAGCCCCCGTACTCACACCGGTGACGAGCTTGAATGTCGGTCGATCGCCGGTGGCGGACCAGCCGTTCAGGAGGCCCGCTCCGAAGGCACCGTTGTCGCCGCCGCCGGAGATCGCGACAAATGCGGCGGTGGGGAGCGTCTCATTTTTTTCACCGTGGCTGCGGAGGTAAAGCGTCTCCCGCTCAATGGACGCCAGATAATCCTGCTCGAACTCCGCGACGTGCGTGGCGTCCGTCGGGAAGTACCGGATGTAGTTGGGAAAGCCGGGGACCACGGCCAACGTCTGAAGCTCGCTGGGCACAGCGGACCGTCGTGTGATGCCCGACGGACGTAACACAAAAAACAGCCCGACGACCATGGCCACGAAGGCGCCTAAAGCAAACATGATCCAGCGTCCGCACCCGCGGGTCATGGCGCCTCCTCAGGCACTTCGCTATGCCTCACGCCGCCAGCAGCGGCAGCAGGCGCTCGAGGGTCTCGAGGCTGTGCGCCGGCAGGAGGAGATCGATGAACGGCAGCGCGGCCGCCATGCCGCGTGCCGTCGGTTCGTAGCGGGCATCTGAGAGGAGCGGATTTAACCAGAGGACCTTTCGGGCCTTCGAGCGGATGGCGCGCATCGCGCCGACCAGAACCTCCGTGTCGCCCCGGTCCAGGCCGTCGCTCAAGACGAGGACGACGGTCCTGCCATCCACGGTCATGTTCAGGTAAGCGTCCACGAAGGCCGACAGGCATTCCCCGATGCGTGTGCCGCCCGACCAATCCGGTACGCCGGCGGAGAGGCTCTCGAGCGTGTGTCCGATCCGGTCCGGCGAGAGCCAGGGCGTCAGGCGCGTCAGCGCCGTGTTGAAGGCGAAGATCTCTGTGCGGCGCGCAACCTTCTTGAGGGCGAGCAGGAAGCTGAGCAGAAACCGGGTGTGCGGATCCATCGAGCCGCTCGTGTCGCACAGGGCGACCAGACGGGGTTTCTCGACGGCGCGTCGGCGCCTCGCAAGCTTCAAGAACTCGCCGTCGGTCGCGACGGCGGCGCGGAAGCTGCGCCGCGGGTCCATGGTTCCCCGCCCGCGCCCCGGCACGAGCCGCCTGCTCGGCCGCGTTGCGAGCCTCTCGGCGAGGCGCGCGAGGAGCCTTTCCATCGCCGCCAGGTCATCGGGCGCGCAGTCTTCGAAGGACTTGCGCCGCAGCAGCGCCTCGGGGCTCCAGGCCGGTGCGTCTCCCGAGGCGATTTCGCGCTCGTTCCGGCCCTGTGCTCCGGATCCGCCCAGAGCGCCGGCGCTCTTGCGGGGCGACTCGTGCGGAACCCGGCGGTCTCGAGCAGCCCGGGAGACTGCCGCTTCCCGCGGCAACGCGGACCAGAACCGCTCGAAGAGGACATCGAAGGCCTCGGTGTCCCGCCGCCGAATCTTGAGAGAAACCCGGAGCGTGCGCTTGAACTCCGCCCGATCGAAAATGTCGATCAGCGGGAGAGCGGCGAGCGCGTCCGCCTCGTCCGAAAGAACGACCGGCACGCCCCGCTCCCGGAGCGCGCCGCCGAACGCGGCGAGTTGCACCGGGAGGCTCGCCTGCATCAGCCCGCCGCCGCCTCGACGAGCGCGGCGAGCTCGCCGCCCGCAAACTCGCGCATGTCGTTTTTGTCCTTCAGAACACAGCCCAGGGTCTGGTGCACGATTTCGGGATCGAGCTCGTCCTGGTGGAGAGTGACCAGGGCCTGCGCCCAGTCGATCGTCTCGGCTACGCCGGGAGACTTCAGCAGGCGCTTGCCGCGCAACGCTTGCACGAAGCGCGCGATCTGCTCGGAGAGGCGGGCCCCGGCGTCGGGCACGCGCGAGCGGATGATGCGGACTTCCTTCTCGAAGCTCGGGTGCTCGATGTAGAGGTAGAGGCAGCGGCGGCGCAGGGCGTCTCCGATCTCGCGGCTGCGGTTGGAGGTCAGAATGACGTAAGGGACGTGCTCGGCCCGGATCGTCCCGAGCTCCGGGATCGTGACCTGGAAGTCCGAGAGGATCTCGAGCAGAAACGCCTCGAACCCGTCGTCGGCGCGGTCCACTTCGTCCACGAGCAGCACGGGCGGCCCCTGAACTCGCGTGATGGCTTTTAAGAGCGGCCGTTCGAGGAGGTACTCCCGCGAGAAGATGACGTGCTGGAGGCCGGACGGCTCCGCGTGCTCCCCGGCCATCCGGACGCGAAGCATCTGACGCGGGTAGTCCCACTCGTAGAGAGCTGTCGAGACGTCGAGGCCCTCGTAGCACTGCAAGCGGATGAGCTCCGTGCCCAGCACGCGCGCGAGCACCTTGGCAATCTCGGTCTTGCCGACCCCGGCATCGCCTTCGACGAGCAGCGGCTTCTTCATTTCCGTCGAGAGGAAGACGGCCGTCGCGATCTCCGGCTCGGCGATATAGCCGTGCCGTTCCATCTCCTCCTGCATGGCGAGGATCTCGGCCTTCATGCCCGGCTTCCCGCGCCGGCGGGCGCGCCATACCGCTCGGGCGCGGCGAGGAACTTCTCCCGGCAGCCGCCGCAGCAGAAGACGTAAGCTCGGCCGCCGACATCCGCGCGGTGCCGCGCGGTCGCGATTTCGACGCTCATCCCGCAGACGGGATCGAGACCTTTCGCGGCGGCCGCCCCAGGAACCGTGCGCGACGGCAGCATCGCGGCCGAGCGCGCCGCAGCGGAGCGCTTTGCCACGATCCCCGCGAGGATGCTGACGGCGATCTCCTCCGCCGTCGTCGCGCCGATATCAAGCCCCGCCGGGCACTCCAGCCGCTCCAGCGCGGCGCCCGAGGCGCCGCGCGACAGGAGGATCTCCCGCATCTCCGCAAAGCGTGTCTTCGAGGAGACAAGACCCACGAACTCGGCCTCGAGCCCGAGCGCGGCCACGATCGCTTCCTCGTCCCCCTCCCCCATCGTCGCGACGACCCCCGCGCCCCGGGGCGCCGGCTCGAGCTTCGCGAGGTCCGTCGTCAGGGATTCCGCGTCGGGAAACGCGGTCCGATCGGCTTCGGGCCCCGCCGCGTGGACGGAGAAACCCATCGCTTTGCCGAGCCGCGCGAGAGCGCGCGCGACAGGGGAGTGGCCGAAGACGAGCAGCCGCCGCGCCGGGAGAACCGGCTCCACGTAAATGTCCACGCTTCCTCCGCTGTGGCAGGTCATCGGCAACGCCGTGACGCCGGGTCTCTTGTCCGCGCCCGGGTCCGGTGAGAGAGCAACGAGGCGAGGACGGCCGTCGGCGAGCGCGCGGGCGGCCTCGCGAGCGACCATCGGCTGAGTGCAGCTGCCGCCGAGCCAGCCGTGGAACTCTCCCGAGGCCGTGATGACGGCGGCGTCCCCGACCTGAGCCGAGCTGGCCGGCTCCCGTCGCACGACCGTGGCAAGGACGAAGGGTTCTTCCCGGCGGGAGAGCTCTGCCGCGAGCGTCAGGATGTCGCGACGCACATTCGCTCCCAGTCTTCCTCTCGGTCCACGTCGGCGAGCCTGGCGGCAGGCCAGGACACCCGCACCGCCTCGTCCGCGTGCCGCTTGATCACACGCTTTCCGCAGCCGTCGCCCTCCGACCCGCCGAGCTCCGGAAACAGCGGTCGGGCATAGAGCGTCGGAGGAGCGTGAACGCCCTCGTAGTCGGAGGCGACGAGCGGCGCGTGCGTCTGGCGGTACGACTGGACGAGGAGCGCGATCATGTCGCCCGTCACGAATGGCATGTCGGCGAGGAGCACGACTACGGCCGCGACGTCTTTTGGGACGGCCCCGACACCGGCCCGAAGCGACGTGTTCATCCCCCGCGCGTGGTCTGCATTTACGATCGTTCGCACCGGGAGGCCCGAGAGCTCCTGCCCGATCCGATCGGCATCGTGCCCGAGCACCACGACGACGGGATCGAGGCCTCCCTCCAGGGCGGCTTTCGCCGCGCGACGGGCGAGCGAGTCTCCGTTGAGATGGAGCAGGAGCTTGTTGCGGCCGAATCGCGTCGAGGCTCCTGCGGCGAGGACGACGCCGCCGACGGACAGCTCTGCGTCAACCGGCATGGATCGCCCCTTCCTTTTCGCGTAGAGACCAGGGCTGCCGGGAGGAATGGACCGCCAGCAGCTCGGCCACGATGGAGAGCGCCACCTGCTCCGGCCCCTCAGCTCCGAGGTCGAGGCCGACCGGCGAGAAGACCCGCCCGCCCGCGGCGGCTCCGATCTCGGAAAGGATTTTCGCGCCGCGCGCCCGCGGGCCCAGCAGGCCAACGTACGGGACGCCGCCCGAGAGGAGCTGCCGCATCCATTCGCGGTCATGCGCGAAGGAGTGCGTCTTGACGACGGCAAACGCCCGCGGCCCCGCGGGCAGCCCGGCGAGGGTCTCCTCGGGCCGCCTCGCGGCGAGTCCGAAGGCCGCGGGGAAACGCTCCCGCGAAAGACTCGCCGGCCGGTGATCCACCAGCGTGACTCGAAAGCCCGCGTCCGCGGCGTAGGCGCACAGCGGGATCGCGTCGTCTCCCGCTCCGAACACGAGGAGATGCGGCGGCGGCTGGAGGCTCTCGACGAAGACCTCGGCCTTTTCCCGCCGGTCGGCCTTCCCCTCGCCCCCGGGCTCGAGCACGCTCACGCGCCCCGCCTCGTCGCCTCGTATTGTGGTCGAGATCGAGAACGGCCGGTCGCCCGAGAGCCGATCGAGGACCTCCCGCGCCGCTTCGAGCGCCTCGCCCGAGGATGCGCTCTGCACGAAGATCTCGACGGACCCGCTGCATCCCAGGCCTAGGCCGAACACCGAGCTGTCGTCGGCGCTTGTCTCGTAGCGCAAGAGCCGCGACGCGCCGGAGCGCAGGACCTCGAGGGCGACCTCGCGCACATCCCCTTCGAGACAGCCGCCACTGATGCTGCCGGAGGTGTGGCCGTCCTCTTCTACAAGGAACTTCGCGCCGGGCCGTCGGTAGGCGGACCCCTCGATTCGAACGACGGTCGCGATGGCGGCTCTCCGGCCCGCGTCGGCCAGGCGGACCACGCGAGAAAGAACGTCCGCGGTCTCTTTCCAGTGCTTCACGGGCAGCTCTCCCGACCGCAGGCCGTCGCGGAACTCAGGATCTTCCGCGCGCGCGTGCGCATCGCCACAGCCGCCATCACGAGGGCCCCCGCCCAGCCGGCAATTGGCAAGTCGACCCAGCGGCTCGCAAAAAGCACGAGAGCTCCGCCGAGGCCGGCCGCGAGCGCCCCCGCCGAGGGCCGCGCGCGAACGAGCAAGGTCAGCCACACGAGCGCGGTCAGACCGACGATCGCGTCCAGAACGGGCGCCGGGGGGAGAAGGGAACCGAACGCGGCAAAAAGCGGCAGGACGCAGAGAGGACATTTGGGCACGAAGAGCAGGGCGAGCGGAAGGAGCGCGGGGGCCGTCCGAACTGCCGCATGCCTGTTTCTCTTCATCGCCGTTCCGTCATCTCTCGCCTGCAGCATTCTCCCGACGGTCCGGCAGAGTCAAGGGTTTAAGGCGATCTTACGGATCGACGGCCGCCTGGGCGATCCCGGTAGCCACGCTCGGTGCTGTCGGTCATTGCCCGGGCTTTTCGTCCGCGGACGGTCCGTAGATCGAGGGCACGGCCACATCGTTGAGCCGCAGATAGACCGTCAACTGGCCGCGGTGATGCGCCAGATGATGGAAGACGCCGTCCCGAATCGCGATGTGCCGCGGCTGCTCCTGCATGACCCGGCCGCCGGCCAGCAACTTCCATCCCGTCATCAAGTGCGCGTCGGTTGTCGCGGACAAAGCCGCGCGGGCCTTCTCGACCGCTTCGTCGAACGCCCGCACCAGCTCCCGGCTCGTGCGCAGCTCCGGGGGCTTGTATCCGGAAGGACCCTTCGGAGCGACGTCCAGTTGGTCCTGGTTCACCATCATCGCGATCCATCCGGGCATCGTGGCTACGAGAGTGGTCAGATAGCCCATCGCCATGGATTTTTCGTGGGGCTTCCATTCGTAGAGTCCGTCAGGGACTCGCTCCAGCGTTCGTCGGGTCGCAGGTGTCTCGCGCTCCAGATCCGCAAGAAACAGATTGGTCAACTTCATCGGTCGCTCCTCGTCCGAGTTTCAATGACCGTATTATTGCGCCGCAGGAATCGTTCGCACCTGCGATCGGATGATCTGAAGATGCCAATCTCTGTGGGATCTCGACTCGGCCCTTACGAAGTCCTGGCGCCGCTGGGCGCCGGCGGGATGGGCGAGGTCTATCGGGCGAAAGACGCAAGGCTCGGGCGCGACGTCGCGCTGAAGGTGCTCCCGACGGAGGTCGCGAAGGACGCCGACAGGAGGTCGCGGTTCGAGCAGGAGGCGCGCGCCGCTTCGGCTCTCGCGCACCCGAACATCATCGCCGTCTACGACGTCGGCGAATCCGACAGCTCCGTCTGGATCGCGATGGAGCTGGTCGAAGGACGGACGGTGCGAGACCTTTTGGCGTCGGGGCCGCTGCCGGCGCGGCGCGCGCTCGAGATCGGCACTCAGGTCGCGGAGGGCCTGGCCGCCGCGCACGCGGCCGGAATCGTCCACCGGGACTTGAAGCCCGAGAACTTGATTCTGTCTAAAGACGGCTACGTGAAGATCCTGGACTTCGGACTCGCGAAGCTTTCCGAGCGAGGGATCGCGGCGGCGGAAGGGCCGACGGTCTCAGCCGGTGCGCCGGGCACCGAGCCCGGCACCGTGATGGGCACGGTCGGCTACATGTCGCCCGAGCAGGCGGCGGGACAGCCGGTGGACTTTCGCTCCGACCAGTTCTCCTTCGGCTCGATACTCTATGAGATGGCCACCGGCCAGCGCGCCTTCCAGCGGACGACGGGAGTCGAGACGCTCGCGGCGATCCTGCGCGAGGAGCCGAAATCCATCGTCGAGCTGAATCCCGCGGCACCCGCGCCGCTTCGGTGGACGATCGAGCGCTGCCTCGCCAAGGAGGCGGACGAGCGTTACGCCTCGACGAAGGATCTGGCGCGCGACTTGAAGAGCGTTCGCGATCATCTCTCCGAGACATCGACCGCGACGCTCGCGGCGGCGCCAGTGCGCTCTCGGCGAGGCTGGCTCTTGCCGGCGGCGGCGGCGCTGATTCTCGGGGCTCTCCTAAGCGCTGCTGTTCTGCGTACGCTCGGGAGCTCCCCGCCGACGAGCCAGCCGGTCTTTCGCCAGGTCACGTTTCGCCGCGGGACGATCTACGGTGCGCGTTTCGCCCCGGATGGAAAGACGATCGTCTATGCCGCGGCCTGGGATGGCAAGCCGGCCGAGCCCTTCGCCACCCAGGCCGACTCGCCAGAATCGAGGCCTCTGGGTCTGTCGGCGGCGACGCTGGTCGGAGTCTCCTCTTCGAGCGATCTGGCGGTCATCCTTCGGCGCCGGTTTTTGTCGGGCTTCGAGTCGGCGGGAACGCTCGCTCGGGTGGCGCTGAACGGTGGCGCGCCGCGGGAGCTCGCCGATGACGTGACCGACGCGGATTGGTCGCCGGACGGGCAGCAACTTGCGGTGACGCGCCCCGAGGCCGGGCAGTGGCGGCTCGAGTATCCGATCGGAAAAGTTCTCGCGACGTCGCCGGGATGGATGGACCTGCCGCGAATCTCGCCAGACGGCCGCCGTCTCGCGTTTGCCGACCACCCGCAGCGGGGGGACTCGTTCGGCCGGGTCGTGGTGATCGATACGGCCGGCCGCCGACTCTTTCAGAGCGGGATCACCACGTCGCTCGGCGGCCTGGCCTGGTCGCCCAAAGGCGACGAGGTCTGGTACACGGGTGATGGCCTGCAGGCCCTGGCACCGTCCGGCAAGTCCCGAACGGTTCTCAGCCTGCTCGGCTTCGCGACGTTGCGCGACGTCGGGCGCGACGGCCGCATCCTCATTACGAGTACGGGAAGGCGGCGCGAGATCCTGGGGCTTGGCCCCGGGGAGGCGACCGAGCGTAACCTATCGTGGCACGACTGGTCGTTCCCGTCGCAACTTTCGGCCGACGGAAGGACGCTGCTCTTCGACGAGCAGGGAGCCGCGACAGGCCGCGGCGATGTCTATCTCGCCTATGTGCGTAAGACGGACGGTTCGCCCGCGGTCTTGCTCGGGAAAGCGCGCAGCCTGTCGCTTTCCCCCGACGGGCGCCGCGTGCTCGCGCAAAGCTTGACCGACCCACCCGAGCTGGTGGTCCTGCCGACGGGAGCGGGCACGCCGCGCTCCGTTCCGATCAAGGGGATCGCTATCCAATGGACCGTTTGGATGCCGGACGGGCGGCGGGCCGTGATGCAGGGCATGGAGGCCGGGCATAGGCCTCGTCTCTATGTCGTGGACACGGACACGGGTGAGCGGAGGGGGTTCTCTCCAGAAGGCGTCTCGATCCACGGCGGCGGGGTGTCGCCCGACGGTAAGTGGATCTCGGCGTTCGCGCCGGACCGGCGCGTCCTGCTCTATCCAACCGACGGTGGCGAGCCGAAGGCGGCCGCAGGCGTCGAACCGGAGGAAGTCGTCATCCGTTGGACCGCCGACGGGCGAGGCTTGTACGTGGCGCGATTCACGGGCATGCCGGTCACCGTCTATCGTGTGGATCTGCAGACCGGCCACCGCGAACCGGTGCGCTCTTTCGCTCCGTCCGACGCGGCCGGCGTTCTGAACATCGGACCCGTCCTGCTTTCGGCCGACGGCAAGTCCTACGTCTACTCGTATCGGCGGATCCTCGACGACCTCTACGTCGTGACCGGCGCGCGATAGCATCCGGCCCGTCCGGCGAACCAAAGACTCAAATTGTTTACCGATCGTCATCGCCCTCGTTGTCGTCGTCAGCTCGCGGAATGAGCTTGACGGCGAACGTCTCGCCGGTACTGCACTGCTGGCAACCCTGTCCCACGATCTCTCCGCGATCGTTGATGTCGTTGGCGTAGATGAGAAACGGCGAGCCGGGGGCAACGAGAGTGTTGAGGTCGGTCAGGACGCCGTCCCGATAGATGAAGGCGCGGCTCCCGTTCGCGCCGATCGACTGGCCGACGACGTGGCGGCGGTTGTTGATACCGAAGGCCAGACTGATCACGTCTCCGGACAGCACTCCGAGGTCCCGGATCGGCCCGTTTCCGGTCCAGAGGAAGGCGTGAGCGTTCAATCCGCCACCCTGGTCGCCGGGAAAGTCGGCGAATCCCGCTACGTCGCCCTGTTGATTGATGGCGGTCGGAGTGTTCCACGCGATGCCACCAAAACTCCCCAGATCTGTCGGGGTTCCGTTCTGCCACAGCAGGGCATGTTTGGCGCTGAACCGTCCGCGCGCGCGATCGCACGGACCGGAGATGCCGACGACCTGGCCTCTGTCGTTGATCGCCGTCGCCGCGGAAGTGGAATCGCCGGGAAACGGAGAGAGCTCCTGGATCTGATTGTCCTTCGGCCCCCAGATGACAGCCCGGAACTGGAGGACTTGAGGCGGCGTGCAAGTGGAATCGTGAGTCGTGTTCTCCGCCCACCCGACCGCCTGACCCCGGTTGTTGGCGCCGGTCGCGTAGCTGTTGTTGCCCCCCAGGGTGCCCAGTCCCGTCATCACCCCGTCGCGCCAGAGGAAACCCCGACACGAATGGCCGGTATGCGGGGTTCCAAAGAAGGCGGCGCAGGAAAAGGTCTCTCCCAGCGGATCGACATCGGCCGTTTCGGAGATGCCTACGATCTCGCCCCGGTCGTTCTTGACCGGCCAGCTCACCGCGCTGTTGGGTCCTCCCAGCGTCCGGAGGTCGATTGTTCGTCCGCCCAGCCAGAGAGTGGCGTGCGCCGTCTGATCACCCGTCTGGTTTGCGAGACCCGTCACCCAGCCCCGGTTGTTGATGCTATTGGCTCCTCCCTGCGTTCCGCCGAGCGTATCCAGCTTGACAACGGAATACCTGACTCCGATGTCTTGCGGCCGACTCTCCGCAGCGAGTCGAACCGCGACCGTCACGAGCGCAAGCAGAATCACAACAATCATGCACGTCAGTGCCTTGGGCTTCATGTTGGCTCCTCTTTCGTTTTCTTCGACGCCGAGCGACCGAACGTTCGGTCTGTCCTCATTTCTATTTCCCTGGCTCACGCAAAGTCTCCGCTCTCGTCAGGTACCTCCTTTGGTTTCTCATCACCGCAGCCCAAGAGCAACGCGAGTGCCACGGCATTGCCGCGAGACGTTGGAACGAATCGACCGGAGACGGGAACGAAAATCCTCGACGAGGGAACGAGCGGAGATTGCGCACATCAAAGAAACCTGGGCGATTCCAGTTCTTGGATTTGCAGCCAGATTATTGGATCGGCGCTGCGGAGCGGAGTCTTACAGATGAGATCGAAATGCCTGCTCGAACCGCGGCGGTCTCAGCTGGTCGAAGCGCGTGGCTCGTCCCCGACGAGCTCGAAGATGCGAGATTTCTGCGTCCGGCTCATCGGGATGCGCGTGCCGTCTCTGAGGATTGCGCTCGGCGACCGGTCCGAATGGAGAACTCCGACGACGTGATCGAGATTGACGATGGCGGATCGGTGAATGCGCGCGAAATGCATCGGATCGAGCCGCGCTTCCAGTCTGCTGATCGACTCACGGAGCCGATGCGTGGCATCGCGAGTGTGCAGGCGGGAGTACTTCGCGTCGGCCTCCACCCACTCGATCTCCGCGACGTTCAAGATCAAGAGCTGTCCGGGCGAGCGGATCCAGAGACGCTGCGCATAATTGCGAGCGTCGCGAACTTCCGCGAGAAGCGCCTCCAGCCGCTCGGAAAGCTCGTCGAGATGGCCCCGGCGGAGGTGCCTTCGGACGCGATCGAACGTCGTATGGAGGCGCTCTTTGGTGAGGGGCTTGACGATGTAGTCGAACGCGTTTACCTGAAAAGCCTCCGCGGCGAACCTCTCGTGGTACGCGAGGAAGATCGTGAGAGGAGAGTCGTCGACACCGTAACGGCGAACGACCTCGATCCCGTTCGTTTTCGGCAGGTCGAGGTCGAGCAGCACCACGTCGGGCGCAAGACGCCGCACGGAATCGATCGCCTCTCTCGCCGAGCTCGCTTCGCCCACGATCTCCAGGCCGGGCTCGGACTCGATCAGAGAACGGATCGCGCAGATCGTGGGTTCGTTTTCAACGATCAAAAGGCGGATCGGACTCGACTCGGAGCCGGCGGCGGTTCCTTCCGTCATGGGCTCCCTCCCTCCCTGACGAAGCATCCTCGCTCGCTCCCGGACTCCCGGATCGAACGCCGCCACACCGCGAGGCTACCTTCCCTTCTCTTCGCTGAGTCGCCACTTTCGGACGTGAATGTCTCTCCTTAAAGGCGATCTCTCGATCAGAAGACGCCTCAGGACACGTGCATGCGCCTGCTTCGAAGACGGACCCGCACCAGATAGACGACGATGAAGGCATTGATCAGCAACACGGCCGCTCTCATCCACGTCACCCGCCTGAAGATCTCGTAGATCTCAACGGGCAAATAGACCGACCCGGCGATGATCGCAAACCATTCCGCCCACACTTTCATGTGCCATAGCCCGTACGCCTCGACGAGGCGCACGACCGCGTAGAGGAATGCGAGGGCGGCTAGAGCCCGCAGCCGGGAGTCGCCCATATGTGACGCCGCCTCGATGAAGACTCGCGGGTAATGCCGGGCCGGGTCCAGATGCGAGTGCCGGACGAGGCGTTCGGCCAAGGCCTGGAGATCGTGGTGGACGAGAGAAAGAAGGCCGAACCCGGCAACGAGCACGAGAGTCCCTTTCAGGGCCTCGAACACGGCGATGAGGCGCACGCCGCGAGCGATGCCGGCGGCCTCTGGCTTGCTCAAGACTTTCGGCGCGGGCGGTGGACGCGACCGGCGCAGAGAGGGTTCAACACCGGAGCCGAGCCAACCGCGAGATCGCTCGTAGCGTTTTTCTAGCGGGAGACGGCCTTCCTCCCCTCTTGCTCATCGCCGCTCCCGAATATCGCGTTGGTGCGCTCGAGCGCTTTAGCTCCTGGCCGGCCGATTCTGCACGGAAAGGATGTTGCCGGCCGGGTCCTTGAACCAGGCGACGCTGAACGGGCCGGAGCGATGGACGTCGCCGTCGAGCTTCAACCCGGGCAGATTGTCATAGTGCTCGAACTTGACACCCTTCGCCTTGAGCTGCTTCACCGTGCTATCCACGTCTTTGAGCTCCCACAGAGCGGCTGTCCCCTTGTTCGTTCCCGCGAACTCCGAGCGATACACGACGAGAGTTGTGTCGCCGGTCTGATATGTCACGGCCATGTCGGGCTCCACGTGAACCCTCTTGAGTCCCAGTGTCTTCTCGTAAAACTTTTCCGCCGCCTTCAAGTCCTTGACGGGAAGCATCGGCTGCACTTTCGCATCACTCAACATTGCTATCTCCTTTGCGGTATCCGCATGTCAGACCTATGAGAAATGTCTCGAGTCTCGGAGTCGGCGCTTCGAGGGATCATGGCAGAGTCCTTACTCGACGCGGAAAATCTCACGCCGCCCGCCGTTGACCAGGTCCATGTAGCCCTTCATGGCCTCTTCGGCCTCGGGGCTGGGCCGGCTTGCGCCCATATCGAAATACGTCTTGAGATCCTCCACTTCGGTCTCGCACACGACAGTCCAGTAGCCGGCGACCGTGTCGGTCATCACGCGCGCGTTCTGGACTCCCGCCGGACGCATGAGCGGCAGTGCCTTTTTCATTTTGGCCACCAGGTCCTTCGCGTGGCCGGGTTTGGTGTTGAAGATGTCGCGGATGACGAACATGAGACTTCCCTTCTGCGGCCGCCGCGGGCCGCCTTGTGCCCGGATTGGGCGTTTTACTGACTCGAGGACGGGACACCCGACCTCCTTCGTGTTGACGAGCTCCCATCCTGTCGGCGCCTGCCGTCAGGACAGTCCTTCATTTGTAAATCGCTGCAGAAATCGCGCCGGATCCAGGAGGATCTCGCGCTGGTTTTGCGCCAGCCGTGCCGCGGCGCTAGCAGGCGACCGGGGACACCTTGAAACAGCGCCCGAGCAACCGAGAGTCTCCCAGACGCTCGACCCACGCCGCGAATGTGTCGGTGGGACCGCGCCATCGGAGCTCGTCCACGTCGCCGAAAAGGGCCGCGTCCGTCCTCAGTGTTGCCAGATTCTTGAAGAGGAGCGCCAGGTCGCGCCCGTCCCCCAGGACGTCGGGCGGAAAGTTTTCGATCACACCGTGTCGGTTCAGCAGCCTTGCCGCGCCGATCCGGCCGATCCCCGGGATGCCGGGATATCCGTCCGCGGCGTCGCCGACGAGAGCAAGGAAGTCGGGGATCAAGACCGGCTCCACGCCGAACTTCTCTCGGACCCCCTCCGCATTGCGGATCTTCTGCGCTTTGCGGTCGACCTGCACGACCCGGTCGCCGCGGACACACTGCGCCAGGTCCTTGTCGGGTGTCCAGATACAGACTTTTTCAACGGTCTCTTTCTCGGACGCGATCCGCGCCGCGGAGGCAAGCGCGTCGTCGGCCTCGAGCTCGACCATGGGCCAGACAGCCACTCCCATCGCAGCGAGCGCTTCTTCGAGCGGGTGGAACTGCGCGAGAAGCGCGCGCTCCATGCCGGCACTCGTCTTGTAGCCGGGCCAGAGACCGTTTCGAAAGGATTCGATGACGTGATCGGTCGCCACACCGACGTGCGTCGCTCCCTTCTCGATCATCTCCAGGACCGTATTCAGGACGCCGATGACGGCGCCGAAGGGCCGATCCTCGCCCTTGTCGACGCGGCGAAGGCCGTAGAAGTGGCGGAACAGCTCGTACGTTCCGTCTACGAGATGGACGACCGTGTTCGCGTTACGCATGGGCGACCGCGTCGCGGCCGGCATCACAGGCTGTTGATGTCGCGGGTCTCGAGGACGGGCTTCGAGTATCCGCGCCGCGCGACGGCGAGCATCGCGCGCCCGACTCGCTCCGTCGTCGTGATTCCGTTCGGGAAAAGGGCCTTCAGCGCCGGATAGAAAGGAGTCATCAGCGCGTAAAGCACGCGGTACCACCCCGTCTTCGACCGGACTCCGTGCATCGGCACGATCAACGCGGGGCGGAACATGTACGCCGCCTGGAAAGGGAGCCGCAGGAGGGCGTTCTCCGTCCTGCCTTTCACGCGCGCCCACATGGTTCGGCCACGCTCGCTGCTGTCGGTGCCGGCGCCCGAGACGTAGACAAAAGTCATCCCGGAGTTCAACCGCGCGACCGTCTGCGCGACGGAGAGCGTGAGGTCGTACGTCAACTGCGTGTAGCGCTCCTCGGACATCCCGACCGAGGAGACGCCGAGGCAGAAGAAGCAGGCGTCGAAGCCGGCGAGCTCCGCCTCGACTTCCGAAAGTTCCGCGACGTCAGGCAGGACGAGCTCTCGCAACTTCTCGGCCTTCTTGCCGGTCGAGCTGCGGCCCACGGCGAGGACGCTCCGGACGCGGGGATCCAGGAGGCACTCGCGAAGGGCTCCTTGCCCGACCATGCCGGTCGCGCCGAAGAGCAGGACCCTCACGGGGACGTCTTGGGAGATACGAGCTTCCAGAAGCGCTTCTCGTCGAGCAGCGTGATTCGATGCCCCTTCTCGCGCAGCCGCTTGATCTCCAGAAGCTTCCGGCCCCCTTCCCGTCCGGCCGCCTGCAACGGATTCGGGCGCCCGCGGACGACGACGGTCGTCTTCGCCGAGGGAGAGCCATGGACCGTCGCTCCCGCCCGGCGCGCCGCGCGAACGGCTACGTTGCGGCGCTTCGAGAGAATGCCTGTGAAGGCAAGGTGGACGCCTGCAAGCGACCGCAAGGCGCCCATCTTGAGCGCGGCAGGGCGATGACGGAGAGCTTCGATCAGCTCGTCGGCATCCTCGTACCGCTTCCGGCGCTCGCCGATGCAGCGATAGACGATCTCCTTCAAGTGGTCGGTGCACGGAAGCCCCCGGATCTCTTTGGTCCGAATCCGCGACCGCGCGTCCCCTTTCATGAGCATCCCGAGAAGCTGCCCCACCTGATACACGTCGTCGCGCGCCTGCCACATGGGAGCCGCTCCGTCCAGAATCTCGAGCGGCGCCGTCAGCCGGTTGAGTGTCCGCGCCCGGATCCCCCGCCGGTCGCTCTGGTGCCGGACGATCCCGAAGTCGCCCAGCTTGAGAGTCCGGTCGCCGCAGACGAACACGTTCATGGGCGTCAGGTCCCGATGGAGCATCTGTCCGCGATGGAGCTTCCGGAGCACCTGCAGGATTCCCGCGATCTCGCGCCGCGCGGCCGCCTCGCGCCACTTCTCCTCTCCGCCTTGAAGGAACGCGCGGAGATCTCCGTGAGGCGCGTATTCGAGCGCGAGGCAGTACAGAATGGGACGGTCCGGGCGCAGGAGGGGAAAGGCGTCGTAGACGCGGATGGCGCGCGGCTCTCCGTCGAGAATCCGACCGAAGTACGCCTCGCGCAGCCAGCCGTCGATATCCTCGCTCGCTTTCACGCAGACCTTCGAGGGAACTCCCCGGGCGCGGCCGAGACGAGTGGCCAGATACGCCTGCCCGTAGCCGCCCTCGCCGAGCAAGCGGTCGACGCGGTACGGGAGCCGGGACTCCGGGCTGACGATGACTTCCGGCGGCACCAGCAGAAATCCCGTTCGCGTGAGGAGCTTGCGCCGGGACATCGGCGCCGTCGTCGCCTTCGAGGCGGGTCTCGCCGTACGGGTACCAGCGCGTGATTCCAAAGGACTCATGAGCATAGCTCCGGCGAGATCACGTGTCCGCCGAGACACGGGGCACCGTTCTCGCTTCGCATTCCGCCGCGCGCTCGAGAAGCAGCGTGCGCTCGCGCTCGTTTCGCGTGAGTGAGGCCGCGCGCTCGAGCTCTGCCCGGGCCTCCTCGAAGCGGCCGAGCTTCACGAGGAGGTCGCCGCGCACGCTGGGCAACAGATGGTAGCTCTCGAGCGACGGCTCCGAAATCAGGCGATCCACGAGCGCGAGACCCACGGCGGGACCAAAGGCCATCCCGTGCGCGACCGCGCGATTGAGCTCGACGACGGGAGACGGATCGGTTCGTCCAAGTTCGTCGTACAGGGCAGCGATGCGCCGCCAGTCCGTCTCGTCCGGCGTGCGCGCTCTCGCGTGGCAAGCGGCGATCGCGGCCTGCAAAGCGTAAGGGCCCTGTGCGCCGGCGAGCGCTTCGGCACGCTCGAGAGCAGCGAGGCCGCGGTGGATGAGGAGCTGGTCCCAGCGCGAGCGGTCCTGATCGAGCAAGAGGACTGGTTCTCCCGACGGGCCGGTTCGGGCGCGCAGACGCGACGCTTGGATCTCCATCAGAGCGACGAGGCCATGAACCTCCGGCTCCCTGGGCGCGAGCCCGACGAGGATGCGGCCGAGACGCAGCGCGTCCTCGCAGAGGGCCGGCCGTACCCAGTCGTCGCCGGCGGTCGCGGAGTAACCTTCGTTGAAGATGAGGTAGACGACCTGGAGAACCGGCGCCAGCCGGACGGCGAACTCGGAGCCGCGAGGGACCTCGAAGGGGATGCCGGCGTCGGCCAGCGCGCGCTTGGCGCGTACGATCCGCTGCGCGACCGTCGCTTCCGGAACGAGGAACGCCCGCGCGATCTCGGATGTCTCGAGGCCGCCGAGGAGCCGTAGTGTCAATGCCACACGCGCCTCGGTCGACAGGATCGGATGGCAGGCGATGAACATGAGGCGGAGAAGATCGTCGCCGATGTCGTCGTCGATCGCGTTCTCCAGGTCCGACACTGCTGTCTCCCGCCGGCTTTCGATCTCGCGGCCGACGTCCGGATTCTTGCGCTCGACGAGCGCCTTCTTGCGCACCAGGTCGATCCCGCGATTCTTCGCCGTGGCCATCAGCCAGGCGCCCGGGTTGTCCGGGACGCCCGACTGCGGCCATCGCTCGAGCGCGGCGACGAGCGCGTCCTGTGCGAGATCCTCGGCGAGGCCGACGTCGCGCACGATCCGCGTGAGACCGGCGATCAACCTCGGCGCCTCGATCCTCCAGACCGCGTCGATCGCGCGATGAGTGTCGGTAGCCGCCACGGCCACCGATCACACCATCGCCGCTCCGTCAGCGCAAGCCGAGGCCTTCCGCGAAGACCTACTTGCTCGCGCCCGCGCGCGAGTGAATCTCCGCGGCCTCACCGAGATCCGCGGGCCCGAACATCTGGCGGACTTCCGTCTCCCCCTCCCAGCCCGGCCAATGCTCCCGGTGGAGCTCCATGAAGCGCCGCGACCACTCGACCGCTTCGTCCTGTGACTTCAACTCGAACACGGCATACCCGCCGACGACTTCTTTGGTCTCGGTGAAGGGTCCGTCGAGCACCTGGAGACGTCCCTGGCGAAGACGCACAGCCTTGCCCGTCGCGGTTGGGGCGAGGCCCCCTGTGTCCAGCATCGCGCCCGCGGCGACCGCCTCCAGGCGGAGCTTCTCGATGGCATCGATGAGCCCTTGCGGCGGAAACCCGTATTTTTCAGCAGACTTGACAATCGTCATGAATCGCATTGGAAACACTCCTTTTCATTTTGCGTCGACTTCGGGACGGGCCACGAGGCTCGCTTGGCGCGGCTCCGCGCCGGTTATTTCTTCGTTGCCGCTCGCGCGCGAATGCGCGCTTCCTGCGCCCGGAGCTCGGGAGTGAACTCGGCGCCGAAGTCCTCCGCCTCGAAGACCTGCCGGATCTCGACCTCCGTCCCGCCACCGAAAGGGGCGCGTTTCAACCACTCGATCGCTTCTTCCTTCGACTTCACTTGCCAAAGCCAGAAGCCGGCGACCAGCTCCTTTGTCTCGGCAAAGGGCCCGTCGATCACCGTGGGCTTCCCTCCGGAGAACTTGACCCGCACGCCCTTCGAGCTCGGCTGGAGTCCCTCGGCCGCGAGCATGACGCCGGCTTTCGACAACTCCTCGTTGTATTTGCCCATCTCGGTCAGCATCTTCTTGTCCGGGAGAACCCCGGCCTCCGAGTCTTTGTTGGCTTTCACAATCACCATGAAACGCATTGCATGTCTCCTTCTGGTTTCTGAACCGGGCCCCGGCCGACCTCGGCCGGGTGTCAACCCTGGCTCTACTATCACGACGAACCAGGGTCGGCAGGATCGACACCGCCACCGGTCTCATTTACGGCCCAGGGGTCAGCAAGATCTCGGGGCGGGGACCGGCGCCCGACACGCTGTCAGAGCGGGCCGTAACCTCGTCTTGACCGGTAGCGTCCCCTTTTCTTAGAGGGGCCGGAGCCGGCCGGCAAGAAAGGACTCGATGCATGTCCGCGACTTGCGCAAGTTCATGGGCGCCGCCGCAATCATGTACGGGTTCTTCGGCGGCGGAATTGGATTTGCGCAAACCACAGCCGGGCCATCCCATTCCGAGCGTGTGGAGACCTTCGAGCTACAAAGCGAGGTTTTTCACAACCGCAGAACCGTTCGAGTGCTCCTGCCGGCCAGATATCGCGAGGCCGCCAACCAGAATCGGCGCTACCCGGTGCTCTATCTCAACGACGGTTTTGCCGTCTTCAAGGCCAGCGCATGGAACGCGCCCGAAGTCATCACCCGGCTGGAGTCTGAAGGCAGGATCCGTCCGATCATCCTGGTCGGAATGGACAACGGCGCGAGTCTCGAGAACGGAAGTGCCGAGCAGCGCACGCGCGAGTACCTTCCCTATCCCGATCCGAAGAACGAGCCGTCGGTCCCCTCGCCGCAGGGGACTTCCTATCCGGAGTTTCTGATCAGGGAGGTCATGCCGGCGGTGTCAGCCAGATACCGAACCCTGCCGGGAGCCGACAATACCGGTCTCGGCGGCGCTTCCTACGGTGGGTTAGCGGCTCTTTACACCGTCATGCACAATCCAAATATTGTGGGCCGGCTTCTGCTGGAGAGCACCCCCCTCTTTCTGGCGAATTTCGCGGCGCTCCGCGACGCGAAAAGCGCGCGGCGTTGGCCGGCTCGGATCTCGATCGGCATCGGAACGAAGGAGTCCGAGGAGAATGCGCTCGCGAAGGCTGCGGTCCCCACGATGGAAGCGCTCCGGTCGGCCATCCAGAAAGGCTCTCCAGGCTCGCAAGTCAGGCTCTTCATTGAGCCGGAGGCAACACACAGCTCCGCGGCGTGGCGACGCAGGCTTCCGGCGGCGCTGGAGTTCCTCTGGCCCCCGGACTCGCCCACCAGGTGAGCGTGCGCTGGCGCTCGTTAGCCGTGGAGATTGACGGTTCGCGGAGGCGGTAGCTCCCTCGGGACCACCGTGGGATTCTGCCGGTCGGGCTGCGATGGTGGAGCCGGCGTCGGTTCCGGGGGCGGCGGGGGGTGTGGGAGTCTCGGGCGGCGGCGCGGGCGTCTCGGGGGGTGCCGCAATCTCGGGCGGCGGCTCGGGAATTTCGGGCGGCGCAGCGACCCAGACCGAGGTGGCGGGCGGCGGCGCGGGGGCGCTCGGCGGCGGGGCCTCGACCGGCTTCGGTTCCTCGACCCACGGGAAAAGCCTCACAGCGGGCGAAACGGGCTCGGCCGCGCTCGGCTCTTCCACCGGGTAGCGCGGCGGTTGGGCAATGGGCAGCGGAGAGACGATCCGGTAGAGGACTCCTTTCCCGGTGGCGACATACAGTTCGCCCCTGGAGTCCTCTCCGAACGTCGTCAGATTCGGCGCGACGACGTTGGTCATCTGACCGTTTCCCCAGATATGGCCCGTGCAATAGTCGCCATAGAAGTAGACGCCGGAGAGGCGCGAATCATCTTTCCCGCGATAGACGTATCCGCCGGCAACCGCGCAATCGCCCGAATCGTGGCCGTATTCCAGAATCGGCGGGCGAAGGCCTTCGGGCGCCGGCTGCGCCGAGCCGGCGGGGAGCCCGGACTTCCCGGCAGCTCGACGGAGCGACCCCTCCATGATCTTCCAACCGTAGTTCTCTCCTCCGCGGCTCGAACCGGGCTGAAAGTCGATCTCCTCGCGAACGCTCTGTCCGACGTCTCCGATGTAAAGGTCTCCGGTCTGGCGGTCGAAGGAGAACCGCCTCGGGTCGCGCAGGCCCTTGGCCCAGATTTCCCCGCGCGCCGCCGGGGTTGCCGCGAGCGGATTCGAAGGCGGGATTCCGTAGAACGGCGGACGAGCGGCGTTCGCGTTGACATCCAGGCGAAGGATCTTCCCGAGCAGGACGTCGTCTCGCTGCGCGCCGCGGTTTGGGCGTTGCGCCGAGCCGCCGTCTCCGATTCCGGCATACAAGTACCCATCGGGTCCGAACTGCAATTGGCCGCCGTGATGGTCGGCATTGGCCGGATACGGAATCGTCAACAACACAACGCCGCTCGACGCATCGGCCCGGTTCGTCTTCGCGCCCGAGCGCCGGTAACGCGCGATCACCAGGTTCCCCGCCCCGTCCGTGTAGGAGACGAAGAACAATCCGTTGGAGGCGTAGTCCGGGTGAAAGGCGACGGAGAGCAGTCCGCGTTCCCCGCAGCAGGAGACTCGGCTCGAGATGTCGAGAAACGCGGTACGCAGAACGCGCGTTCCCTTCCAGATCACGATCCGTCCATTGGCCAGCGTGAGAAAGAGCCAGGAATCGCCGGCGGCGGCGATCGACGTGATCGAGCCCAGTCCGGAGGCCAGAGCCTGGAGCCGCACGTCGGAGATGGCCCCCGCGGTCGTGGGATTCGAGACTGCCGCCGCGCCGGCTCGGGCCGCGGCGAGAAAGGCGCAGCAGCCGAGCGCCACCAGGACTGCGCGGCAAAAGCGCGGGAGAACCGAGACCGGTTCCATCCTGAATCGTCCAACCCGGCGCGCGCGGAAGTTATGCCCGCGCGAAAGAGAAACCGCGCTCCGCGCCTGAGGACGCGAGACGGATCAGACCCGCACAACGTTACACATTTCCTGATCTAATACTGCAGGCGGCGGCGAATGCATTCCTCCCGGACAAGCGGCGAGAAGCCAGATCCCAACGGTTTTCTGACCGGGGAGTGGACCGTGACTCCATCGCGAAACCTCTTGGTACGCGGCGAGGAGCAGGTTCGGCTGGAACCGCGAGTGATGGACGTGCTCGTCCACCTCGCCGAGCGCGCGGGGGAAGTGGTTTCGAAGGAAGATCTGGTGGAGCGGGTGTGGGAGGGCCGGTTCGTCACCGATGACGTGCTGACGGTGACGATCTACGCTCTGCGCAAAGCGCTGGGGGATGACGCGCGCCGCCCGCGGTACCTGGAGACGGTTTCGCGGCGAGGGTACCGCTGGATCGCGCCGGTGAAACCCGAATCGACAGAGGCAGCCACTCCCCCGCCGGAAGCCCAACCGTCACGCGCCGTGGCCTGGCGGACGCTGGCCGGGACTGTTGCGCTTGTGTTGTTCGCAGCGGGCGCGTCCTGGATGCTGATAACTCCACGCCGGGGCCGGCACGTTCCGACCGCCGAGGCGCAGGAAGCGTACGTGAAGGGCCGCTACTTTCTCGATCAGCGCTCGATCAAGGGCTGGCAGCAGGCGCTCGAACAGTTCGAGCGCGCCGTTGCTCTGGACCCGAAGTCCCCCGCCGCTCATGCCGGGCTGGCAGACGCCTATTCGGCGATGTCGGACTTCGGCGTTGCCTCGCCGGCGGAGATGCGGCCGCGGGCGATGAAGGCGGCACAGCGTGCTCTGGACCTGGACCCGCAATCGGCGGAAGGGCACGAGGCGCTCGGCCGGGCGCAGTTCTTGTTCGACTGGGATTTCGCGAGGGCACAGGGCAGCCTGGCGCGGGCAGTGGCCCTGGACGCGGAATACATGCCCGCGTACCAGGCGACGGCGTGGCTGAAGTCGGCCCGAGGCCAGCACGCCGAGGCCATAGCGGCGGCACGACGGGCGCTGCAGCTCGACCCGGTGAACACGGCGCGTTACACCGAGCTGGCGTGGGTCCTCGCGCTCGGCGGCCACTACGACGAGGCGCTGCATGAGATCGAGAGGGCGCTCCAATTGAACCCGAGATCCTTCAAGACCTGGCTGATGAAGGGATGGACCTACGAGCTGACCGGGCAACCGGACGCGGCTTTCACCGCCTACCGGGAAGGCATGCGCATCGGCGGCGTACCGGAAGAGACGCTGCGGCGCATTGAAGGCGTGTATCGCGCCGAAGGGCTGGCGGGCTATTACCGCGGATGGCTCGAACAGAAACCCCGCAGCGGCAGCACGCCCATGTCGGACACGTTCCGCGCCATGGTTTACGTCCGAGCGGGCGAGCTGGATCGCGCCATCGAATCGCTCGAGAAGGCTTACCGGAAGCGAGAGAGCGCGCTGGCGTGGGTGAACGTCGAGCCCAGCTTTCAGCGGCTGCGGTCCGATGCGCGGTTTCAGCAGATCGCCGCGCGCGTCGGAACGTCACTTCCGCTTGCTCGGGATCTGGCTGCGCCACCGGCTGGCGGCTCGCCCAAGGGGGCTCGACCGCCAGCCTGATCCCTCGCGCGCTCGCTCCCAAACTGCTACCGAGTCGACGAAGCAAGGGACTCTTCGCGCACTTACGCTTCCGTGGAACAGCAAAAGAAGGAACCTTCAGCGGAGCTTCATCTTTTCCTCAGGACCTCCATGGTTGAGGATTCGTAGTTTCCCGTCAGTGGCGGAGATGTTTCCCCGCCCGGGAGGACGACAAATGTGGAGGAACCCCGTGGGTGTTCTGGTTGGAGCGGTCCTGGTGTTGCTGCTCTCCCCCTTGGCGTCCGCCCAGCCAGAAGACGTGCAGCGGCGCATGAGCGAGGTCCTGCGGTACACCGGAGTGGAAAATCCCGTCCCTGGCGACGTCGCGCGGATGTCGGAGCTGTGGACCCGGGCACAACAGCCGGGGCTCGCCCGCGAGGAGCGGCGGTTGGCCTTTCGCGACATGTACGTGCTCTACGCCAGGCTGCACGGCCGCGACCTGACCGACCGCCCACAGGCGCTGGACGGTTTCACTCAATTCGTCATGACCACGTTCGAGGGGGGCGGGCGCATGGACCTGACGTTGCCCGAGCCGCGCGGCAAGCCGGCCGGCAAGTATTTGCACGTCGAGACCCGGGGAATGGGCCGCACGCCCCTTCTGCTGATCTCCGACCTCGGTGTGGACGGGGGTAAGTTGTACGACTCCTTCGCGCGCCGGCAGGCGAACGCCTACACGATGCACATCGTCACACTGCCGTACGCGGGCGCGGCGCGTCCGCTGCCCTGGCCCGAGAAGCTCGACTATGCGGGCCGACCGTGGCTCAACCAGATCGAGCGCGAGCTTCTGGCGCTCCTGGATCAGCCGAGGATGAAGGGAATCACTGTCATCGGCACTTCGGGCGGCGGATACTTCGCCGCGCGTCTCGCGCTGCTGCGGCCGAAACAAGTCCGGCGGGTCGTGTCGGTGCACGCGCTGGTGAATTCTCCGCTGCGCTCTCTGACCGATCCCGATGCGCCGGCGACGCCCGATCAGCGCCTCGCGCGAGTCAGGTCCGTTTCACCTGCTCCGATGTTGTTTCCCGTGGCCCCCGTGCCTCCGCCGGAGGAGCTCCGGCGGCTGATCGCCGATCCCAACTCGATGCACCCCACCGCGCGCAACTGGATGGCCTTCGCGGTGAAGGACACGGCCGTTTCGCGCGCATGGACCCTGGAGGCGCTCTCCGGCGGCTTCTTCGTGCCGAGTCTGGAGTACACCTTCGAGTTCCTCTCCGCTGATCTCACCGAACAGATGAAAACACTCTCCGTGCCGATGCTCCAGATGGGCACCTGGCACGATGACGGCTCACCTCGGCAGAGCGCGCCGAGCGTCTCGCAATGGGAAGAGATGAAGCTCCTGTACCCCGAGATTCCACTCACGGTGGTGACCTTCGACGACACCCGCGCCTACGTCAGCGCCGATGCGCCGGAGGAATTCGACCGCGCGCTCGCCGATTTCCTCGCCGGCCGCCCGGTGCGCGGAAAGACCGGGTACAGCCTGCCGCGCGCCAGTCCGCGCGCGTCGGTCATGCAGGCGGTTGCCGGCACCGAAATCCAGATCACCTACGGACGGCCGGCAGTCAAGCAGCGCAAGATCTGGGGCGAGCTCGTGCCGAACGGCCGCGTGTGGCGCGCGGGCGCGAACGAGGCAACCCAGTTCACCTTCAACCGCGGCGTGCAAATCGAAGGTCACGCGCTGCCCGCCGGGACCTACACGTTCTTCGTCGTTCCGGGTGAGGCGGAGTGGACTCTCCTCTTCAACCGCGTGCCGCGTCAGTGGGGCGCGTTCAACTACAACCCCGCGTTCGACGCGCTGCGCTTGACGGCAAAACCGGCGGAGGCCGCCCACGAAGAGTATCTGCGCTATGACGTCGAGCCCGAGGGGGTCAACGCGGCGCTCGTGGCGCTCTCCTGGGAAAAGCGACGGATTGCTTTCCGGATCCAGGCCGGACAGTGAGACACGGTTCGAAAGCGGAGGACCCTTACTGCGCCCCCCGTTTGGTTGGAGGCAGCTTGCGATAGTTGACGAAGAACTCCTGCTGGCCGTTGCCTTCCGCCTGGGTCACGAGCGCCTCGTAGAGCTTCGAGGCGCCGATCGCCTGCATTCCCTTCCCTTCCTTCGAAGGCACGAAGGCCATGTCGCGCCACACGTGGACCTCGCTCGGAACCCCGGCAATCCCGCGCGCCGAGAGCCAGAAGCTGGCGTAGCCGAGACGATTCCATTCGTCGTAGTCGAACAACTTCGCGTCGGTCGGCTTGAGTGACTGGATCAGTCCCACCAGCCGATCGAGGTCAGGTCCAGGTTCCACCGTCCAGCTCGGATTCGGCCGGCCCGAGTAGACCGAAAGGGTGACGCGGATACTCACCGGCGGCTGTTCCTTTCGGGTCGTTGCCGCCACGCCCCGATCTACCGCTCCCGTCTTCTGCTCGGTGCTCTCCTTCGTCTGAGCCCAGGCACCGGCGGCGGCCCACACGAATATCACCGCCGCCCCCGCTATGGTCATCGAGATCGCGCTCGCGCACCGTGCTGCTCTCATGCTGCAGCTCCTTCCTTTCTGAAACGAAACATCCTTTCCGGCAGGCCGCGCCGGTTCATTGGATCACCACCACCGACTTGTCGACGCAGTAGTAGGTGCAAAAGATCGAGTAGTCCAGGCAATAGTCAGGGCCGACGTACTTCCGGTTGGCGGTCTCCGGGCTCGTGATGGCGTTGCCGGAGGCATCCTTGTCCGTCGCAGGGGCCGGCCCGGGCTTATTCGACCAGCGGCCATTGTCATCTAGTCGGTACCAGTGGTAGTCCATCTGGCTACAGCCGGGGCTCCCGGGGGCGATCACGAGCGCCACCAGGTGCGAGCAAGTGGCGCAGCGCTTTTCCTTCGCCTCGACGAGGCCGTCGGCCACGGCACCGCTTCCCGTGCCGGCGCAGGTGGTGGGCGGAAACACGCCATGAGCCTGGCCGGGTTGAGCGAAGGTGTCGGTCATGATGTCGGTCGAGTAGTTGTAGCAATTGTTGACCGGTTGGTGCGCGGGCGTGTTCCACAGGCCCGGGTTGTAAGTTGGCGCGCCGCTCGACGCCACGATGACGCTCGTCGAAGGGCTCGTGTTGCCGGCGACCACCTGCACGGCGGTCACCTTCTTTCCAGGCTGTAAGACGTAAGCATCACCGAGGCCGAGGGTGACGCAGCCGCCGTTGCCCGCACCTTCAGCGATCTTGGTTCCATCCATGGTGACCTGGACCGTGCTCAGGACAGCAGTGTCACAGACCGTGACGTACTTGCCGCCCTGGCACGTCGGCTTGACGGAAGGTGCCGGCGGATCCTTGAGCGGCGTGACGCTGCCGTCGGGCAGTGACTTGAGATCGCAGAGCGCCTGCATGGACGAGTACTTCCTGGCCGGGTCGATCGGAGGGCTGATCTTGAAGATGGTTGAGGTGTCGAGGGCCACGCCACCGCCGACGGTGACGGGGCCGGTCCCGGGATCGGCAAAGATCCTGACAAGAGTGCCCGTCACCAGGTCCGTGAGGAGCACAGCGTCGCTTCCCCCCACGAGCGGCTTTCCGATTGTCGGCGTCGCGAGGCTGTTGGGCCGCGCGGCCACGGTCTCCTTGCCCGACCAGTCGCTCTTGAAGACCGGATCCCTGCAAAGCAACATCATGGCGTCGTAAGCGTCGCCGGCCTTCAACGTCGGCACGCCGATGCGCGCAATGGTGTAAGGGGTCATCGTGTCCCAGGTGGACGAGGACGACGCGTTCTTGCGAAGAGTGACCGTGGCGCCCTGGACGACTCCATTCACGCGAACGACTTCCTGGCACTCGTAGAGCGGGGGCATCACGACGGGCATCGGGAGCTTCCCGCCAGGGGCGACGCTCGCCGTGATCGCGCTCACCGTCACGGGGTCGCGCGTCCTTTCACTGATCCGGTTGCCGACGATCTGGGCCGCCGTCACGACGTCCCCGGTATGAACAACGGAGGGCAGCTTGATGGTTCCCCACCCCATCCAGATCGGCACCTGGATCACCTGGGTTCCGTTGACGTAAACGGCGATTTTCGAGTCGCGGTCGGCCCCGGAAAACGCGATCGTCTGCGCGCAGTTGTAGATCGGCTTGTCGATGACCGGCGGCGAGAGGCTCGGGTCCAGCACCGGCCCGCAGCCCACCGGAAGAAGAACGACGAGGACGGCAAACGGCGTGAGCACATGCCGCAAGAGTCTCGGGCTCATGATCGTGACCTCCTCCGATTTTCGTTGATCTCTCTCGATCGCTGCGAATGGAGATCCCTCTCACCTAGATCGCAGGAGGCCTCCGAAAGGGCTAATCCGAATCGGAAAAACTCAAAACATTTTGAAACAGCGGCCTTATTCGGAGACGCCTCTGAGCCTGGCGCCTCAACGATCCCGCAGCGCCCGGACCGGATCGATCCTCGACGCGCGCCAGGCCGGCAAAAAGCACGCAGCGAGCGCGGCGGCCGCCATCACCACGAAGGCACAACCGAACACCATCGGGTCGTGCGGACTCACCTTGTAGAGGAGGTCTCCGAGCAGGCGCGTCGATCCCAGCGCCGCCGCCGCGCCGAGGAGGACGCCGGCGGCGGTCAGGACGAGGCCGTGTCTCATCACGAGCCGCAGGAGGTCCGAGGCTGCCGCGCCGAGCGCCATGCGCAGCCCCAGCTCGCGCGCGCTCTGCGACACCGCGTACGACATCACGCCATAGAGGCCGATGGTGGCGAGGACGAGCGCGAGGCCGCAGAAAATGCCGACGAGCGTGAGGGCGACCGTCTGGGCACCGGACTTGCGATCGACCTGCTGCCGCATCGTCAGCACCTCCCCCGCCGCGAGGCCGGGATCGAGCGAGTGGATCTCGCGCGAGAGCGCAGACGCCATTGCCCCGGGAGCCAGGCTCGTCCGGATGTGCAGGATCACGACGCCCGCGGGATTCTGGCGCAGCGGCACGTAGAAGAACGGCTTCGACGACTCCAGGAGGGACCCGTACTTGGACATCTTCGAGACGCCGACGACCTGCACGGCCCGACCCTTCAAGTGGAAGATCCGGCCGAGCGGATTCGAGCGAGGCCAATACTTCGCCGCCATCGCCTCGTTCACGACGGCCACGGGAGGCGCCGATTCGTCGTCCGCCCGAACGAACGGGCGCCCGGAGACGAGCGGAATTCCCATCGTGGCGAAGAACTCCGGGCTGACTTCGTCATACTCCGGCGCCGGCTGCTCGGCTGCGCCCGCCACATAGCCCTCGATCACGATCGGAGCGGAGGAATAGGTCCGATAGCTAAAGGGCGTGATCCGCGCATAGGCCGCGCCCCGGACGCCGCCGATCGCCTGGACGCGGTCGAGGAGCTCGTCCTGAAAGGCTCTCTTGCGCGGCACGTCGTAGCCGGCGGAGGAGAGATCGATCGCCGAGATCAGAACGTTCTCGGTCGAAAAGCCGGGGCTCGCGGACCGCATCCTCTGCAGACTCTTGACGAGCAGGCCGGCCCCCACGAGAAGCAGAAAGGAAAGCGCCACCTGGAGGAGCACCAGAGCCGAGCGGAGACGCGTTCGTCCGCGTCCCCCGACGACGCCGCCCGATTCCGACTTGATCGAGGACGCGAGGTCGATCTTGCTCGCCGGAATCGCGGGGACCAGGCCGAACAGAAGCGTCGTGGCCAGGCAGTCGCCCCCACTGATGGCGAGCACGCGCCAGTCGATTGATGCCGGAAGATAGAGCGGAACTCCGCGCGGCGGAAGCACCCGAGCGAGGAGGTTGCGGCATCCGTACGCCACGGCGAGGCCGCCCGCCGCGGCCATGGCGGAAAGGATGAGACTCTCCGTGACCAGCTGGCTCACGAGGCGGACGCGTCCGGCGCCCACCGAAAGACGAATTGTCATTTCCTGCCGACGCGCGAACGAACGAACGAGCAGGAGATTGCTGACATTCGCGCAAGCGATCAAGAGCACGAAAAAGGCCACGACGAGCGCGATCCGGAGCGTCGAGAAGAGCGCTCCCGCGTTGTTGAACGGAGTTTTCCACAGCGGAAACAGCTCCACGCTCTGGCCCTTGTTCGTCTCGGGATATTGCAGCTCCAACCGTTTCGCGGCGGCCGAGATCTCGGCCTGCGCCTGCGCGCGCGTCACGCCGGGCTTCAACTTCGCATAGCTCTCGATCCAGCGGGCGCCCCGGTCTTCGAGCTTGTAGCCGCCCAGGTCGAACGTCTCCTGCATCGACGCCGGGACCCAGAACTGCATCGCGTAGCCCACGAACGTGCCGTTGAAACCCTCTGGAGCCACGCCGATGATCGCGTGCGGCACCCCGTTCATCAGCTGCGTTTTTCCAAGAATTCCGGGGTCGCCGTGGAAGCGTTCCGTCCACATCTTGTAACTGATCACGACGACGGGGTGGGCGTTGCGGCCCGACTCTTCGGCGGCCTCGAACCCGCGCCCGAGAATGGGGCGCACGCCGATCGCCTCGAAGTAGTTCGCCGACACGATCTGGCCGCTCACGCGCTCGGCCCGGTCGCCGACGGCCAATGTCGAGCCGGTGATCTTGTCCACCGTGAAAGATTCGAAGTGGCCCGAGCTCCGGCGCAGATCCAAAAAATCGGGCCACGAGAGAGCTCCGTATTCGCCCCCCGTCTTGCCGGCGAGAGCGACCATCCGGTCCTGGTCGGCGACGAGAGCGTAGGGGCGCAAAAGAATCCCTTCGATCCAGCTGAAGACCGCCGCGTTGGCGCCGATCCCCAGCGTCAGACAGAAAATCGCCAGGATCGTGAAACCCGGGCTGCGCCAGAGCATCCGCAGGCCGAACCGGAGATCCTGCGCGACCTGCTCGAGCCAGAGGAGTCCCCACATCTCCCGCGTGATCTGCTTGATCAGGCCCATATTGCCGAATTCCCGGCGCGCGTTCGCGGCCGCGTCCGCCGGCGACTCGCCGCGCGCGACCCGCTCGGCCTCGGCCATGCGCAGATGCGCGGCCAGCTCCTCATCCAGCTCCTCCTCGCGGCGTCTGCGGCCCGACGGCAGAAGCGCCGAGAGCTTCACGGCTCGCTCTCCGCCGGAGGCACCATGAGCCCGGCAATCGCGACGGCGAGCTGGTCCCATTTCGAACGCTCTGCGGCCAGCTGCCTGCGGCCGGCGGCCGTCAGCCGATAGACGCGCACGCGCTGGCTGTTCTCGGAAACCTCCCAGTCCGCGGCGACCGCGCCCTGGCGCTCGAGACGGTGCAGTGCGGGATAGAGCGAGCCCGTGTCGACCTGCAAAACGTCCCGCGAGCCGGCGCGAATCATCTGCGCGATTCCATACCCGTGGCGCGGCCCCCAGCGCAGGGTCTGCAGGATGATCAGATCGAGCGTGCCCTGCAGGATTTCGATTCGCGTGACCGGCAGGTCCTTTTTCGTCATCGGACGCTCACATGCATGTAGGCATCCTACAGCCTAAGGAGGTAGGGTGTCTACATGCTTGGCGTGTGGCCCACTATTTCAGAGCCCGTCGACGCCACGGCTCACTCCCACACGCCCGTCACGCCAGCAAGGGACAGTCGGGAGGCAGCTTCATCCGCAGTCTCTGCGGCAGGAGTTCGAACCGGAACCGCGTGCCCGTGATCGGCTCGCCGTCCAGGTTGATCTGAAGGACTTCGTCGGTCTCGACTTCGAGCTGCGCCACGCGGGCGCTGACGACAGTGCGGTGGACGGCCGCGCGCCCTTCTCGCAACAGGCCGCGAAGCTCGTGAGCCAACTCGTCGTTCGGCAGCTTCGGCAAAACGCTCACGTCAAAGAGCCCATCGTTCAACAGCGCCTCCGGGCAAAGCTGGTGGCCTCCGCCGGCCTGCCGGCCGTTCCCGACGGCCAGGACGAGGAAAGGCCCTTCCCACGCGAAGCCGGGTCCGGTCAGTCGTCCGTGCTCCGGGCGGATGCTGGTGAAATGGGTCAGTCCGGTCAGCAGATAGGCGGCGCCGCCGAGGAGCTTCTTCAGCTCGGGGGGCGTAGCGACCGTCACTTGAGAGCCGAACCCTCCAGTGGCCACGTTCAGCAGGCAGTGTCCGTTGACGCTCCCGACATCGACTCTGACTGAAGGCTCGGACACCGCGAGGCGCAGGGCTTCCGAGGGGTCGAGACTGATGCGGCAGGCACGCGCCAGGTCATTGGCGGTGCCGAGCGGCAGGATGGCCAGGCTGGGCGAAAGTTTCGTCTCATCCGCACGGTCCACCAGTCCCGCCACGACCTGGTTGATGGTCCCGTCCCCGCCTCCGGCAATCACGACTTCAAATCCTTCATTCGCCGCTTGGCGGGCGAAGCGTTCCGCGTCGCCGCCTTCCCATGTCACGCGGACGTCGACCTGGATTCCCTCATCGCGAACGGCACGCACCGCCGCGCGCACGTCTTCGCGCATGGCGGCCTTGCCGTGCAACACCAGACAGGCCGATTGGGCAACCTTCATATTCATCTCACTACCGCGTCGCCGCCAGCGCAGTTTTTTCTTCGGTCTCCGCCAGCGGCCAGATTCTCGACATGAGAAAGCTGACCAGAAGACCCACGAAGCAGCCGAGGAGGACCTCCGCGACTTTGCGCAGACCGTGCTCGACGCCGGTCAGCCGGGAATGCTGCGTCAGGCTTCCTGCAATGACGATGGCCGTGGTGATAGGCGCCTGCCGCCACATCGTTTGAACACGGACGACATAGGAGGAGACGAGCACCGCCACCGAGAGCGCCAAGGGGAGCTTCCAGGCGCTCGAGCCTCCCACCAGCAGGAAGGCGAGCCCGATGAGACAGCCGATCAGCACGTTGATGAGACGGCTCTTGACCATGCGCTCCGCCTCCTTCACCTGCGGATCGCTCGAGGCGATCATCGAGGCGATCGCCCAGATCGGGTTCGTCTCCCCGATCCGCACCACCAGGATCCAGAGCGCGGTCGTGCCGATGAACACGTTGACGGCGAACCGAACGCCGAGCAGATCGTCTCTTTGGAAGCGCACTATTCATGCGCCTTCGGGGGATTCCCCCTCAAGTGATAGACGACTCCGGTCTTCGTGGCGCCCAATGCGATCCAGTCCTTCGCGGCTTGCTGGAGAGACAGGAAAAATGCCTCGGCC
This sequence comes from Acidobacteriota bacterium, assembly GCA_046728075.1. Taxonomy (GTDB): domain Bacteria; phylum Acidobacteriota; class Thermoanaerobaculia; order UBA5066; family Gp7-AA6; genus JBKPDV01. Next base: position 34,620 of record JBKPDV010000141.1, read on the forward strand.
CGCTTCCGCGTTCTTTCCTTGACGTCCTCGCTCTTCTTGAACTTGATCTGAAACGCGAACTCTCCGATCAGAGGACGGTGGTCGCCTCGCGCCCGCCACAGCGCCACATTCGCGACGGCCGTAATGCCCTTGCCGAAGTCCAGAATGCCGATGTCCTGCAGGATCTCCTCGACGATCGTCCCCGCGACGAGCTCGACCCTCTCACCCGGAGATCTCTTGAGCTTGTCGAGCGCGGGAAGCACGGAGACGATGTAGCCCAGGGACGTGCGGTCGTCGCCGACCACCTGACTCAGGCCGACCTGAAGGTTGTGGGAGAAGAGAAGCCGAATCCCCCCGAGCGAGTCCTTGAGAGGGAGAGCTTCGGCCTTGAACTTGATCCGATAATCTCCGGGGATCCGGGGCCGCACGTCCATCTCGGCGACCTTCTGCAGGTTGGGATGCCGGAATTTGAAGACGATCTCGGGATCGCCCGTCGGGAAACCGTCCTCGTATGGGATGCGGCGCCGGAGAATGAAGGCGTTGTTGTAGAGACGGAAGTCGGCGGTATCGAGGAAAATAATCTCGCGAATCTTGAGCGGCTCATCGGGGAAACCCTTGTTCAAGAACCCGACGCCGCTTTCCTCGGCCGGACCTTCCAGGACCTTGCCGAAGGCGAAGAGACGCTTCCGTGAGGTGAAGCGGTTCGGCTTCAGGACGAGCTTGCACTCGAGATACTGGATCTCGTCGAGCGGAAGGCCGTCGGTATATCTGCCCGGCTTTAAGCCGGGAACCTGCCATTCCTTCGGGTCCGCGTTTCTTGCTCCTGCCTTCCGAGAAGTCTGTTTTGCCATTCCTCTCCTCAACAGAATCCGATTCGATCGGAAATGACCGCGCCAGCCGGCGGGGGCCCGATTTCCCTCCCCGGCCCAGCTCAGAAGTGCCAGGGCAAGCGCGATGACAACGGGCCACCGGTTCTGTGCGGCGAGGACGCGATGATGCTGGCGTTCTTGCTCCGCTCGATGACAAAGAGGTGCGCGGGACAAGAGTCCCCGCCCGAACCGGCCGTTTCGGCGAGAGCGGGCAGGGCGATCGCCAAAAGCGCCGATACCGAGTCGAGGAGAAGACCGCACACGCCGCGCCTACGATCGACGGTCACGGCGTGGTCACCTCCGACGTTGCTTCCTGCCTCTACGCCAGTCGTGTCGCGGCCTTCGCCTGCGAGACGTAGCCCTTGATCTTGAACGCGACCGTCAACATCATGATGCCGAAAAGAATCGCGTAGGCGCCGATCAGCCAGATGATCGAAAGAGCTCCCGCGTTCGGCATCAGGATCACGAGCACACCGAAGACGACCGACAGAGCGCCGCTCAAGATGAGCACCCACTCGTTGCTCAGTGCCTGGCGAAGCCTGATCGCAACCACGATCTCGAAGATCCCCGTCAGAACCGCCCAGGCGGCGATGACCGCGAGCAGGGAGATTGCCGTGATGCCAGGATAGAAGAATGTCACCAGGCCGGCCGCAACGCCGAGCAGTCCGAGCAGGACGAGCGTCCCGATGCCGGGAGTCCCCTTGGGCGCGCGGATCGCCAGGCCGAGCGTGAAGATCCCGTTCACCAAAGCGTAGGCGCCGAAGAGAATCACAAGCACCTGAGCCGTCATGCCCGGGTAGACAAACGCCAGTACCCCAAAGAGCACGGCCGCTACGCCGCGCAGGACCAGAAGCCACCAGCCACCCTTGAGTGTTTCCAGCATGCCCTTCTCCTTTCGATACCTCTAAAACTTGCCGGAGAACGTTTCCGGCCGCCCGCAACGGCGTACCGGTCACGTCTCGTCGTCCTCAGCGCAAGAACACTATCGGGGTCTTCTTATCGACGGAAAACGGGGTTGCCGATTCGGGGTTGGAGTCGAAGCGGCCGAAGACGGAGGGATCGCCGCGGAAGTGCCGCTCGAGCGCGTTGACGCGATTCTGGTCGTTGGGATGATCCGACAAGAGCTGTGGAATCTCCTTGGTCCTCGCGTTCTTGAAGTCCTGGAACAGCCACACCAATCCCCAAGGGTTGGACTCGGCGGCGGCACAGATGTCCGAGCCGGTCAAGTCCGCGCGCGACTCCGCCTCGCGCGAATAACCGAGAGAGTTGAGCTCGCCCAGGAGATAGATCGCCAGCAGATGCGCCCGGGTCGGTCCGAGCAGAATCGCCGCTCCCACCTCTCTTTCCTCAATCTTCTTCCGCTTCTGGAGAAGCGTCATCGAATCGTGGTGGATCGTGTGGGCCACCTCGTGGCACAGGGTGCCCGCCAGCTGCTCCTTGTTCTTCACGAAGTAGAGCAGGGAATCCACGACATAGATGTTTCCGCCCGGGGTCGCGAACGCGTTGGGCTGCTTCTCGTGAACGATGTAGACATGGAAGGGATGGTCGTACCGTGGCTGCGCGGCCCGCATGATCGGCTCGATAACCGGCATCAGGGCGTCATAGAGGGGCGAAGATTCGATGATCTCGCCCTTCGCCTTCAGCTCGTTGAAGACCTCCTTGCCGATCGCTAATTCAGGATCCTGAGGCTTCTGTTCGAGATCTGCCGGCGTCGCCGCACGCAATGCCGGCATGAGACACGCCAGCGCGACGCCGGCGATAACCAACGCTCGGAGGTATTTGGCTGCGTACATGTCGTTGTCGCCCCCTTTCGAGGTTTTGAAACGTGAGGCTTCGGCGAGACGTGGCTGTCGAGCCGTCGTCTCGCCGTCGCCCCTTTTCACGTCAGGGATTGGCCTGAGCGGCCCTCGCTTTCGACTTGAGAATCTGCGCCTTCGCCTGCGCCTGCCGCTCCGCGGCCTGGCGCCTGTCCTTCGCTTTGGCCAGGAGGCCCTCAATCTTTGAGTCGAGCCGATTGATCTTCTCCTGGAGCTTTCGCTTCCGGTCTGCTTGCGCCTGCGCGTACTCGGCCTTCATCTGCGCGAGGTCCGCCTTCATCGCGGCGACCTCTTCGTGATTGACCGTGTCACGCACTTCTGACAACGCGCGCCGGAAGACGGTCCCGCCGATCGCCTCCATCCGGGTGTCCACTGGCGTCGTCCAGTCCTCTTCGATTTCGGCCACGACCGCAACCGTGTTCGGCGAGAGAGCCTTCGTGACGTCGTCGAGGAAGTCGTCGCCGATTCGCGCCCTGTCGAAGTCGACCGTTCCGCCCAGGGTAGCGCCGGCCGAGGCCCCGACCGCCACACCGATTGGGCCGCCGAGAACCCCGATCAGAGTGCCGAGCGCGGTCCCGACGAGAGTCCTGATCGGCGCGGCGTCATCCCCCTCCTTGATCGACGCCTTGCCGTCTGCGTGCTTTGCCAGAACGGCGTAGCCGTAGACCCTGACGCTGCCTTCGTCGTCCAATTGCAGAAGGGCCTTCTTACCCTCGTATGCTTTGCTTTCATTGTCGAACACCACAACGAGCATCCGGTCCATAGTCATCTCCTTTCGAGAGTGCTGATTGCGATCCGAACGTTGCTCTTCCTGTCTCTGACTCGGTCTCAGTAGACGAACCGCCGAACGAACGCGAGCGCCGTGTCGGCGACCCCTAGACCGAAGCTCTGCTCCTTGCCGCTGCCGCCTTGGCGCTCAAGAACTCCGCCTTGGCCTTGGCCTCGCGGTCAGCAGCGTCGCGCCGTTCCCTGGCCTTCTGCAGCTGGCCCTGAAGCTTGGAATCGAGCAGGCTGATCTTTTCCGATAGCTTCGTCTTGCGCTGAGCCACGGCCGTGGCGCGCTCGGCTTTCAGCTGAGCGATGTCGGCCTTGATGGCGGCAACGTCTTCCTGGTGGATCTTGTCCTTGACTTCCGCGATGGTCCGGCGAAAGACGACCCCGCCGATGGCTTCGATGCGGGTATCGACCGGGGTGGTCCAGTCCTCCTCGATCTCGGCGACCACGGCCACCTTGCCGGGGGTCAGCGCTTTGGCGACGTCGTCCAGATAGTCTTCTCCGACTCCGGCGTTGTAGACGTCGGCCGTGAGACCCGCTGACATGCCGAGCGTGGCGCCGATCGCCATGCCGGCCGGACCGCCAAGGATGCCGACGAGCGCGCCGAGCGACGTCCCCGCCAGTGTGCCGAGCGGAACGTCTTCGTCGCTCTGCTTCACCGTGGAGCTCCCGTCGGCATTCTTCTTGACGATGGCATACCCGTAAACGCCGATGCTCCCCTCGCGGTCGAGCTCCAGGAGCGCTTTTTTCCCCTCATACGCTTTGGTTTCGTTGTCAAACACGGTAACGAGCATTCTGTCCATGACCTATCCTTTCTTTGGCGAAATTGCCTCAATTCCCTACCGACAGCTTTGGTCTCTTTGATTCGAGCAAAGGTCCTTCTTTGACTTCCCTTCCGGCTATGAACCCGCGTTCTCCGCCGCCATCCAACTGCGGACGTACTCCGGGCAGTTCACGAACCGAGCCCCATCGGCTTCGAGGCGCGCGAGGAACGGCACGGCCTCCCGGGCGACCAGGGTGACCTCTTTCAGGTCGAGGAGAACGGGACCCTGCGCCTCCGCCGCAAGCAGGGCCTGCAGCTGGGCCGCATGCTCGTCGTCCAGCTCCCCGCTGAGCGCGAAAAGAACCGCGTCGGTGCCGAGCGACCGGCGAATTCGGTATGTCACTGGTTCCCCCTCGCATGCCTCCTGAGAGAGCAACACGAAGGCCAGCGCTAAATCATTGCGTCTGCGAGGGGAAGAGTCTTTCGATCGCGAAAATTTCGCGAACGTCCGCAAAAAAGATCGATTCGCGAAAGCTCGCTAACCCGGCTGGTCAGGTTGCGGCCTCTTGTAGCGCCGCTTGTCGATCTTCATGGACCGGATCTTGGATTCCAGGGTCGAAGACGGGACGCCCAGCCGCTCCGCGGCGCCGAACGGTCCGGCCACTCGTCCCTTGGTTTGCGCCAGCGCCCCTTCGATGGCATCCCTCTCTCGGCTTGCCAGCGTCGGGAAATGCCGGGACGCGGCCTCGCGAGGGGCCGCGGATCTGGCCAAGAGCCACCGTTCATCGATCGAGAGAGTCTCCGAATCCGAGACGATCACGGCGCGCTCGACGACGTTCTGCAGCTCGCGAACATTGCCGGGCCAGTCGTAGGACTTCAGCAAGTCGAGCGACGACTTGCTGATACCGTGGATTCGCTTGCCCGCGCGCCGCGCATACCGGTGGATGAAATACTCGACGAGAACGGGGATGTCCGCTCGACGGTCGCGCAGGGCGGGCATCTCCAACGGGAAGACGTTCAGGCGGTAAAAGAGGTCCGCGCGGAACGCGTTTTCGGCGACGGCCGCCTCCAAGTCTCGATTCGAGGCGGCGATCACTCTCACGTCCGTTCGGATCGGCCGGCTCCCGCCGACCCGCTCGAACTCGCGCTCTTGCAGGACTCGCAAGAGCGTTATCTGGATTTCCGGCGGCAGCTCGCCGACCTCGTCCAGGAAAATCGTTCCGCCGTCCGCCAGCTCGAAGCGGCCCTGCCGGCGCTGCATGGCCCCCGTAAACGCGCCCTTCTCGTGGCCGAACAGCTCCGAGGCGATGAGCGACGGAGGTATCGCGGCGCAGTTCACGCTCACGAGGGCGCGAGCCGACCGCTTGGAATGCTTGTGAATCGCGCGCGCCACGAGCTCCTTGCCGGTGCCGGTCTCGCCGGTGATGAGAACCGTGGAATCGGTCGGGGCCACCTTCTCGACCTGCGCGAGCACCCGCCGCAGGGCCGGAGAGGACCCCACGATCTCCTCGAACATCGACGTCTTGTCGATCTCTTCGCGCAGAACGATGTTCTCCTTCTGCAGCTGCTCTTTCAACCTCGTGATCTCGCCGTATGCCTTCTCCAGGGCCTGGCGCGACTCCGTGGCGGCCGTGACGTCCATCACGGCACCGACGTACTCGGTCGGACCACCGGTTTCGTCGTTGGCCACATGCACGACGATGCTCAGGTGCTTCACGGTTCCGTCGGCCATTAACAGCCGATGCTGGATGTCCCAGTCCCTGGCCTCGCGTGCCGTGTGTTCGATTAGCTCTCGAACCCGATCGCGGTCCTCCGGATGAGTCACCTTAAGCACGAGCTCCACAGTCGGCTTCGTCGCCCGATCGACGTCGAAGATCCGGTACATTTCCTCGGACCACAGGATCTCGCCGCTCGAGGGCCGCCACCCGAAGCTGCCGGTCGAGCTCAGCCGCTGCGCCTCCGTCAGATACGCTTCCCGCCTCCGGAGCTCCTGGGTCAGATGCTCCTGCTCGGTCACATCCATAGCGGTGCCGACGATTCTTTTCAGGACTCCGTTCTCGACGACGGGCACTCCGACGCAACGAATGTACCGAACCTCGCCGTCGGGCCGCACGATCCGCTTCTTGACGTCACAGCCCGAGGCTTCCGCCAGCATCCTTTCTATGAGTCTCGCCATGAACTCGCGATCTTGCGGGTGGACGAGCGCCAGATATTCGTCGAGTGTGGGCGCTGCCCCGGCCGGATCGAGGCCATAGATCTGGAACAGCTCTTCAGACCAATGGTCAAAAAATCCCGCCGGGTCGAACGCCCAGCTTCCGAGATGGGCGATTCGCTGCCCTTCTGCAAGATAGAAGTCATTGCGCCGGAGTTCCTTTTCCGCCCGCTTGCGCTCGATGAACTGGCCAATCTGACTGCCGATGGTCGCCATCATCTCGAGCAGGTCCTGGTCGGGCTGCCTGATCTCCTGGCTGAAAAAGTCCATGACCCCAATGACTTCACTGCCGAGGAGGATGGGAAAAGCGAATGCCGCGTGCAGCCCTTCGCGCGCGGCGATGGGCGCGCGCACAAAATTAGCATCGTGAACGACATCAGGAATGTATGCGGGCTCATGGCTGGCCCAGACCCGGCCCGGGAGCCCTATCCCGGGCAGGAAAGTGCTCTCGCGGGTGATGGCTTCAAAAGCCGAAACTTCTACGGAAGCTTTGCGCCACGACTCGACGCGGCGAAGCACCCCCGCCGCCCGGTCTATGCGCCATAGCTCGCCCAGGTCCCATACCAGTGACTCGCACACGGCCTGCAGTATTTTTGGCGTGGCTTCTTCGAGAGTAGCCGCTTCCGCGAGTACCTGTGTGACGGTGTGTTGAGCGACGAGGCGTTGCTCGGCCCGCTTGCGTTCCGTGATGTCGGTGGAAATGCCGCTCACCCGGACTGGCCTTCCCTTCTCGTTGACCGTGAGCACCCCGCGCTCGTGGATCCACCGGACGGCCCCACTCGGCTGTACGATTCGAAACTCCACATCCTGATAGCTGACATCGGCGCCCTCGATCCATCGGGAGTACGTGTCGGCAACCCGCTGTCGGTCTTCGGGATGAATGGTCTCCGTCCACAGCCTCGGATTTCGGTAGAGGTCGTCGAGCGAACGACCCCAGACGCGCTCGAAGCTCGGGCTCGTATAGACGACGCGTTCCTCCGGCTCGAGTGTGTTGATCCAGATCACCTCCGAAACCTGGTCTGCCATCTGCTTCAGCCGATCCTCGGTCTCCGCGGCCGCGCGTTGAAGTTGGGAGACGTGACGCGCCTCCTGCAATGCGATCGCCGCCTGGTTCGTGGCGACCTGAAGGACGAGGCGCTCGATGTCATCGGGAAAGTCGGATCGCCGCGAACAGGCGGCGAATTGGCCGAGCCGTTCCGTGTGCCCGAGCTGGATGACAACGAGCCTGCCTTCCCCCAGGGAGCTGCCGACGTCCAGGCCGACGGTATCCACTCGCTCCTTTAAAAACGGTTGCAGGCCTTCGCCGACCTCGCGAGCAGTAAGGCCGCGATCGGCGCCATCGCCGAAGCGGGCCCACTCATTCGCGGAATCCTCCGGTAAATCGCTTAGGCGCACGTACGCGAAGTCCAGGCGCAGCATCCGGACCAGGGATTCCAGAAGCGTGGTCAGGACGAGCGAAGCCTCGCCGCCTGTCCAGATCGCCGGCAGCGACAATACGGAGACAAGATTGTCGATGCCGCGCTGAAGTCGCTGGGTCTCGGTGGCGTCGGTAAAGGTCTCGGCGTTCACGTCAACAGCTCGAAGCCGGCCTGAGGACTGAAAACCGCCCCTCCGAGCCGGATCGGCCGGCCGGCAAAACCCGGATCGTGCCCCTCAGGTTGGCGCGGTGGAGGCTCCATATGCTGCTCCTGCAAAGCGCACCAGCGGAATCTCGTAGCCTAGCGCAGGGTTGACCCGGCGCGCTAGGAGGACCGTCGCGCGCCTACCGTGGGCCGGCAGAACGCGGCGGCCTTGAGATCCGCCCCGCGTGCGGAAATCGTGACGGCCTCCCCCTCATGCCGCAGTCGGGGCGGCGGCCGGATCGGTTGACGGAGAACCCTGAATCCAGGGAGGACTCGAGAGCGTAAACAACGCCATGATCGAAATCCGGCGGGCCCAGGAACGGGGACATACCGAGTGGGGCTGGCTCGACAGCCGGCACACGTTTTCTTTCGGCGACTATCACGACTCCGGTCACATGGGCTTTCGCTCTCTGCGCGTGTTGAACGACGACCGGGTCCTACCCGGACAGGGTTTCGGCACGCACGGCCATCGGGACATGGAGATCCTGTCGTACGTTCTCGAGGGCGCGCTCGAGCACAAGGACAGCTCGGGAGGGGGCGGCGTGATCCGGCCGGGTGAGATTCAGTTCATGCGGGCGGGAAGCGGCGTCCAGCACAGCGAATACAACCACTCGAAGTCGGAGCCCGTGCATTTTCTGCAAATCTGGATCGTGCCCGACAAGCAGGGCCTCAAGCCAGCTTACGGCCAGCAGGCCTTCGATGCAGATGCCGCGAAGCGATCCTTCGTCCTCCTCGCTTCCAAAGAGGGGCGGGATGGAACGATCCAGGTCCAGCAGGACGTTGACGTTTGGGTGACGCGCCTGGGCAAAGGCGAGCGCCGCGACCTCCCGCTCGCTCCGGGCCGCGGCGCGTGGATCCACGTGGCTCGCGGTTCGGTCGACGTCAACGGCACTCTGCTACGCGAGGGCGATGGCGCCGCCGTCAGCGGGGAGGACCGCCTCCGGTTCCTGGGCCAGGGACCTGGTGAGGTGCTGGCTTTCGATTTGAAGTGAGAGCGAGAGTGTCGTACACGACTCGATGTTCACGCAGCGAGCTCGACCTCCGACACCACGAGGCAATACGATGACTTCGACCTTTTCCGACAGAGTCGCGCTCGTGGCCGGCGGCACGGGCGGATTGGGGCGAGCGGTCAGCCGGGCATTCCTCGAGGAAGGCGCCCGCGTTGTGGTCACGTATCGCCGGCAGGAAGAGTTCGACCTCCTGAAAGGTGAGGCAGGCGCGGAAGGAACGCGGCTCGACGGGCAACGAGCCGACGTCACCGACGAGGCGGCGGCAACCGAGCTCGTGAACGGAATCGTCGCGCGGCATGGGCGGCTCGATTTTCTCGTGAATGCGGTGGGCGGTTATGTCGGCGGCATGAAACTGTGGGAGCTCGAGACGAAGGTCTTCGATCAAATGCTCGACCTCAACCTGCGTGCGGGCTATGCGCTGTCGCGCGCGGCCGTGCCGGTGATGCTCCGGCGGGGACACGGAGCGATCGTGAACGTCGCCTCGAAGGCGGCGCTGGATCATGTCGCCAGCCAGGCCGCTTACGCCGCCTCGAAGGCCGCGGCGGTCGCCATGATCGACTCTCTCGCCGCCGACTTGAAAGGGACGGGCGTGCGCGTGAACTCGGTCCTCCCGAGCATCATCGACACGGAAGCGAATCGTCGAGCGATGCCCAAAGCCGACTTCTCGAAGTGGCCGAATCCTCACGACATCGCGCGGGTGATCCTGTTCTTGTGCAGCGACGACGCCAGGGTAATTCACGGTGCGGCGATCCCCGTCTATGGCGATCGCTGAGAGGAACGAGCCCCGATCGTGAGAGCCGACTAAGCTTGGATGCGATGGAGCACGTCACAGGTCCGGCGAAAGGGGCAGAGGCGAGAGAACGTCTGCCGCCCGGGCAGGTCCGCACGCAAAAGTGGCCCGTCCTCACTTACGGAGAGACACCGCGCGCCGATCTGCAGACCTGGACTTTTCGGTGCTTCGGCCTCGTCGACAACGAAGTCTCCTGGACGTGGAAGGAATTCCTGGAACTGCCGCGAGTCCAGGTCACGTCCGACATCCACTGCGTCACGCGCTGGAGCCGGTACGACAACCGCTGGGAGGGGGTCGCGGTCTCGGAGATTCTTCGCCGCGCGAGCCCTCTGCCTCGAGCCGTGGCCGTGATGGCCCACAGCGAAGGAGGTTACACGTCGAACATTGCGCTCGAAGACCTTCGCGGCGACGATGTCCTCCTGGCCTACAAACACGATGGAGGAGACCTGCCGGCCGAGCACGGCGGCCCGTGCCGGCTGGTGGTGCCCAAGCTCTATTTCTGGAAGAGCGCGAAGTGGATCCGGGCGTTCGAGCTCTTGGACCTCAACGCCCCCGGCTTCTGGGAGGAAAACGGTTACCACCTCCACGCCGATCCCTGGAAAGAGGAGCGATACTCCGACGGGGAGACGGACGCGATGCAGCGCATGCGCTCGGAGGCCGCACGGCGGCTGCGAGGTCGCTGACGATGAGCTCGCCCAACCCGGATATCCGCGTCCCCCTGACGTCGCCTGTCGAGCAGGTCTTTCCCAAGCTAACTGCGGAGCAGCTGGCGCGCGTCGCCTCCCACGGCCGGCGCCGTCCGACTTCAAGCGGCGAAGTCCTGGCTTCGGCGGGACATCAGGCCGAGTCCTTTTTCGTAGTCGCGGCCGGATCTCTCGAGCTCGTCCAGCACTCGAAGGACGGCGAGAGCGTCGTCGTGGTCTTGAGACCGGGACAGTTCACGGGCGAGATCAATCTTCTGTCGGGGCGCCAGATGCTCGTGGACCACCGGATCGGCGAAGCGGGAGAGGTGATCGACGTCAAGCGTGACGACTTAGTCGCCCTCGTCCAAACCGACAGCGAGCTCTCCGATATCTTCATGAGGGCCTTCATTCTCCGCAGGGTCGAGCTGATCACCCATGGGTTCGGCGACACCGTGCTCATCGGGTCGAACTTCTGTCAGGCCACCCTGCGAGTGAAGGAGTTTCTGACCCGCAACGCACACCCCTACACCTTCGTGGACCTCGACAACGACGCGGGCGTGCAGGACCTGCTCGACCGGTTCGCGGTCGGCGTCGGGGAAGTGCCGGTGCTCATCTGCCGCAGCAAGATCGTCCTCCGCAACCCGAGCAATCTGGAGATCGCGGACTGTCTGGGTTTCAACGAGTCGATCGACTCGGCGCGTCTGCGCGACATCTTGATCATCGGCGCGGGACCGGCCGGCCTCGCAGCGGCGGTCTACGGGGCCTCGGAAGGGCTCGACGTCCTGGTCATCGAGTCGGAAGCGCCCGGAGGACAGGCCGGCTCGAGCTCGAAGATCGAGAACTATCTCGGGTTTCCGACGGGCATCTCGGGCCAGGAGCTGGCGGCTCGGGCACTGACCCAGGCGGAAAAGTTCGGGGCGGAGATGATGATCGCTAAGGGAGCGAGACGGCTCGCCTGCGAAAAGAGGCCCTACGCGATCGAGATCGATGACGGCCCCCGCGTTCCGGCGCGGACGGTCGTGATCGCGACCGGCGCGCGTTATCGGAAGCTGGGCGTCGAGAACCTGGAGCGTTTCGAAGGGGCGGGGGTCTACTACTACGCGACGCCGATCGAGTCGCAACTGTGCGCCGGAGAGGAGGTCGTCATCGTGGGCGGAGGCAACTCCGCGGGACAGGCGGCCGTGTTCCTGGCACAGGCCGCCAGGAGGGTGCATGTGCTCGTCCGGGCGGCCGGGCTGGCCGAAAGCATGTCGCGGTATCTGATTCGCCGGCTCGAGACGAACCCGGCGATTGCCCTCCACCCGCAAACCGAGATCGTAGCCCTCGAAGGTACGAACCATCTCGAGCGCGTGAGCTGGCGCGACAACGCGACCGGGACCATTACGACTCACGACATCCGGCACATTTTTTCGATGACCGGAGCGATTCCGAGTACGGCCTGGCTGGACCACTGCGTCGCGCTCGACGAGGATGGCTTCATCAAGACGGGGCCGGATCTATCGCAAGAGGACCTCACCGCCGCGCGTTGGCCGCTCGCGCGGCCTCCTCATCTGCTCGAAACGAGCCTTCCCGGCGTGTTTGCGGTGGGCGACGTGCGGTGCGGCAATGTCAAACGTGTCGCCTCGGCTGTGGGCGAAGGCTCGATCGCCGTGACCTTCGTCCACGCTGTTCTTCACGAGTAGAAAACAGTGGCCGCGGATTCCCTCGTCCGAGAGGGCGTCTCGCCGGCGAGCCTGCGAATCTCAGGGAGTCTTGCGCACGGTGCGGTTCTCCGGCTTGCCGTAGCCGCCGCCGCCCGGCTTCTCACCCCCGCCGTGAATCTTGTTGACCGTCGCCCAAGCGCGCCGTTCCGCTTCCTTGTCCGGCAGGCCGCGGGACTCGTAACCCTCCTCGATGTGCTCCGCCTGCCGTTTCTCCTTGTCCGTGTATTTGCTCTTGTCCCCTCTGGGCATCGTCGACCTCCACGCCGAGAAAGCTGCAAAGGTGGTGCCGGCTGGTGGGCAGCCGCCGAAACCTATCGAAAGGGGCGAGGAACGCGGAAGATCGGCGGGCGTGGAACCTTCCACACCCCCGTGATGGGTTCCGCATTCGCGGCTTTGCCGGTCGCCGGAACCCCGTACATGTCCTCCAGCGTTCGGAGGAGGTTGTCGTGATCGATGCGGTTGGCGTAGTCGGCCGGCTGAACCATCGATCCGACGAAGATGGTCGGGATCTGGTTCGCCGCGGTGCCCGCATCCTCATCGAATGTCAGGATGAAAAGAGAGTTGTGGCTCCCGGCCCACTGCACATAGCCGTCCAACCTGCTCGCGATCCAGGCATCGCCGGTCGCCACACTGCAGTCGTGCATGTCGTGACAGAGATCCGGAACGACGTAGGCGACGGTCGGCAGTTCGGCGTAGTCCGCGGGAAACGCGCCGAAGGTGAGATTCACGCTCGCGGGGACATTCGTGTAATTGACCCACGGATTGTGCCGCCGGGCGTAATTGCCGCTGTTGCAGCCGGTGTAACCGTTGGATGGCATCGATTCGCTGTAGCCGAGGAAGGTCTGGCCGCTCATCAAGAGACCACTGGCGATGTTGGCGGCGCTGTAGGTGTGCGGACAGCTGTCGTCGGAGAGATTCTCCGTGTCCCCCTCGAAGAGAGCCAGGTAGTTCGGCTCGCTCGGGTGACCCACGCCGTGGCTGTCGGTGAAGTTCGCGCCCGCATTCTTCAGGAAGTTGATATAGGGCGCGCTCCCGTTGCCGATCACGTCGGAATAGGAGTGGTTCTCCATGATCACCACGACGGTGTGGTCGGGCCTCGGGATGGGCGTTGCGGTTTCGAGTTCGGGCTCGGCGCTGGATCGAGTCGCCACTCGATTCGCCCCCGCAGGCCGGATCGCCAGGATGCCGCCGAGAAGCAGGAACCCTGTCCGGGCCGCCCGGGTGCCGATCGAGCTCATGTTTTCCAGACTTGACCCTACGCTTCCACTCCTGCCGGGTCAAGTTTTCCTCGCCGAGCCGCGAGCTGATGCCGGCAGGATGAGTCGGCCTCGAACGATAACAATCTATACCTTGTAATCGTGCAGTCAGCGACGAGCGCGGCCGAAACTCGACCGCGGATGGCTCCGCTC
>JBKPDV010000142.1:0-7676 GCA_046728075.1 Acidobacteriota bacterium
GGTGAACAGCTAAGCCTTCAAACGGTAGGGTAGGGAACACGTCCCACTGCCAATCCCGTTGGGGCCACCAAGTTATTTTCGTTGATGTTTAACGCTGCGTGTTTGAGGACGTTCGCTCGAACACCGCCGAACGCGCCTGAAACACGTAGCACCGTTGTCGCCTCAGATTTGCGTCGCGTCGATGCGCTGATGGCCGAGCAGCGCACGGACTTTTTCGAGATCGCCGTGCTCGCCGTACACCTCCATCGCCACGCCATGACGCAGATCGTGCGGCTTCAGCTCGGGGACGCCGATCAAGCGCCCGTAGAACTCCGTGAGTCGCCAGAGATTCTTGCCGTTCATCGGCTGCATCGGGTACTTCCGCTCCACGTCGATCAGATCAACTTCGCGATTGGTCACCGACTGATCGCTTCCGGCGACGCGCGGTTGCGTCACGTCCTCAAGACCACTCTGCCGAATGGACGGTCTTCGATCAGATGGCGCAGCGCTTCGGCAGCCTCGTCCAGCTTGTACGCTCGCTCCAGCAACGGCTTTACCGTTCCCGAGGTAAGCAGTGGCAGAATGGCGGCCCAGGCGGCAGCTTTGATCGCATGCGATTGCGCGAACAGCGAGAAGCCGCTCATGCTCGCCCGCTTCCAGATCAAGTCCGTGACATCGATCGTCGTCTTGCGTCCTGCCGAGTATCCCAGCGAGGTCAGCACACCACCGACGGCAAGCGTGGCCAGCGCGTGACCCGTCAGGGCACCGCCCACGCTGTCGATGACGACATCTACCCCGTGGCCTCCCGTCAGTCGAGCGACGCCATCAGTGAGACTCTCGGCAGAGAGGTCGATGACGTTGTCGAAGCCAAGGGCCCGTGCCTGCTTGGCTTTGGCAGGGTTGGTCGTCGTCGAAATCGCTTTCGCCGCGCCTTGCGCCCGGGCCAATTGGATGACGGCGTTACCGACCGCGCCACCGATCGCCGGCGCCAGGACGGTCTTGCCCGGCTCGAAGCCCGCTTGCGTGAGCGTGATCTGCGCCGTCAGATAAGCCACCGGCATCCCGCCGGCGGTAGCATCATCGATGGTGTCCGGGATGATGCAGAGATCTTCGTCGCGCACCGCGATCCACTCGGTGTAGGTGCCGTCTTCAGCGACACCGTACGGCCCGGCGAACATGACCCGAGCGCCTTCTGAGAACACCGAGTCGCCAGGATCTTCCACGACTCCAGCGCCCTCATTCCCCAGTATCAAAGGCGCCGTCGCTCGTGGGTACCCGCCCGACAAGATGGTGTGGTCCAGCGGGGTGACGCCGGCGGCTGTAATCCGAACAAGTACCCTGCCATCAGCGCGAGCAGGTCTTGGCACCTCGAGCAGCTTCAGCGCTCCGTACCCCGTGAACGACTCCGCGCGCACCGCTCTCATCATGCTTCTCCGTTTCTTCCTTTCGGGACCGCAAACGTTTCACCCGGGCGTCATGGCAACGATCGGTCAGCGTACGCCGCCGGCTCGAGATTTTCGGTCGGAGACATGAGCACGTTGAGCCAGGCCGCGGCCGAACGAAATGTTCTCGCCCGGCGTCTCGTAGAGCGTGATCAGGAGATCGTCTGGGGCGATTCCCGCTGCTGAGACCACGCCGTCATTTAGCGCCTTCAGCAGCCCGAGTCTTTTCTCCTTGGGGCGGCCGGAGATGAACGTGATCTCCAACACGATCAGGTCATCTGAATAGCTAAGCCCCAGGAATGACGGCGTGTGAAGGAATTGATTCCGCGGCAGGACGTGAATGATCTGGAAGAAGTCTTCCGGGGGAATCCCCAGGGCTTTGATGAGCCCGCTCTGGACGGCACTCGACACCCGGCTGAGCCGAGCCTCATCGTACTGTCCTTCGCGGACGTGGATCTTGGCGAGGGGCATTTCGACCTCCTCTCATGTCGCGACGGTGAAACCACTGCCGCTTCTCTTGGACTTCAGACGCCTGCGGATGCCGGCCGGATTCATGGCGCCACCAACGTATGTGCATGCATGTAAGGGCTGCTACTCGAGAGCGCCGAACGCCGTTCTGCGACGGAGCGGTCGGAGAGAAATGAAGCCATTTTCGAGGCGGCATCCTCGTAAAGGTATGGACATGAGCCTCTGCGCTTTCTGCGGGCTCCCCATCGGAGACCCGCGCGCCTCCGTGAAACGGACGATGACGGCCAAGATGCTCGGTAGAGCGCTTGCGACTAAGACTGCGCCGGCAAACGTTGGGGTGCAGGTCTGATTTAGTAACTGCCCCGTCGTGGCGAGTAGGTGCTATAGCGTCTCGCCGTGCCAGCCGAGGTGGCTCAGAAAATCGCGCGTGCGCTCCGTCGTCGGCGCGTCGAAGATCCGCCGCGGCGGTCCCTGCTCGACGATACGCCCGGCGTCGAAGACGGCCACCCAGTCGCCGACGCGACGCGCGAAGGTCATCTCGTGGGTCACGACGACCATGGTCATGCCTTCGTCGGCCAGCGCCTTCATCACCGAGAGCACCTCGCCGATCGTCTCGGGGTCGAGCGCGGACGTCGGTTCGTCGAAGAGCATGACGTCGGGTTCCATGGCCAGCGCCCGCGCAATCGCAACGCGCTGCTGTTGTCCGCCGGAGAGCGCGGCGGGATAGTTTGTCGCCTTGTCCGAGAGGCCGACCTTGGCGAGCATCGCCCGAGCACGATCTTCCGCCTCGGCGCGCCGAGCCTGCAGCACCGTCCTGGGACCTTCGGCGACATTGTGGAGCGCGGTGAGATGCGGAAAGAGCTCGAAGCTCTGGAACACCATCCCCATCCTGCGGCGGACCTCGCGCAACGCCCGCTCGTTGCGCGGCAGCCGCGCGCCCTCGAATTCGATCTCGCCGCCGTCGATCGTCTCCAACGCATTGGTGCAGCGAAGAAGCGTGGATTTCCCCGAACCTGACGGACCGATGAGACACACGACTTCGCCGGCGTACACGTCGAGATCGACGCCGGAAAGCGCCTCAAACGCTCCGTAGCGCTTCACGACGCCTCGATAGCGGATGATCGTGGCGCCGGTCTCCTTCGCACGCCGGCTCATTCGGTCATCGCGTAGCGGCGCTGGATCCAGTCGACGAATTTCGCCTGCGGATAGCCCAGCAGCCAGTAGATCGCGGCCATCGCGGTGAGCATCTCGAGCACGCGAAAGGTCTGGGCGCGAATCTGCATCGCCACGTATGCGAGCTCGGTGACCGCGATCACCGAGACCAGCGACGTGTCCTTGAACAGCGACACCCAGGTGCTCGCGAGCACCGGCAGGATCCGGCGTACGGCTTGCGGCAGCACGATTCGCCGCACGGCTTGCGCACGAGTCATCCCGAGTGCCATCGCCGCTTCGAGCTGGCCGCGCCGAATCGAGCCGATGCCAGCGCGGAACGTCTCCGCGTTGTAGGCGGTGACGTTCAACGCGAGCGCCGCGAGCCCGGTTGCGAACGGCGATAGCCCCAAGTCCGTCGCGATCGGCGGTACATAGAACGCCCAGTACACGAGGAGGATCAGGGGTAGGTTGCGGAAGAGTTCCACGTAGGCCGTCGCGATCGCGCTGAGCGGTGCCCACGCATACAGCCGTAGGCTCGCGACGACGATGCCGCACGGAACCGCGATCGCCATCGTCGCTACGGTCAGCAACACGGTCGTGCCCGTGGCGGCGGCGAGCGCATTGCGATGCGCGACGACCACGCTCCATTCGAAATTCACGAGCGTCCGAGATGCGCGACGCGCTGATAGATGCGATCCACGCCGCGCGTCACGGGAAAGAGAATCAGGAAATACACGAGCATCGCGAAGCTGTAGACCTCGATCGGCTGAAAGCTCTGCCCCGCGAGCGTTTCCGACTGCCGCATGAGCTCCGGTACGGCGATCACCGAAGCGATTGCCGTGTCCTTGATGGTAACGGACAGGAGCGAGCCGAACGCGGGCAGCATGCGCACCAGCGCCTGCGGCAGCACGACGCGCCGCAGGATCTGCGTCCGGGACATGCCGAGCGCGAGCGAGACGCGGGTCTGTCCCGGCCGCACCGATTCGATACCCGCGCGATAGATCTCGGCGGCGTACGCGGCGAGATGCACGGTGAGCCCGATCAGCGCCGCAACAAAGGGCGGCATGGTCAGCCCAGTCAGGATCGGCAACGCGAAGAACGTCCAGACCAGAACGACGAGCACCGGCACCGCGCGCATCGAGTCGATGTAGAGCACGACCGCGGGCTTCGCCCATCGGGGGCCGAAGAGTCGGGCCAGCGCGACGACGAAACCCAGAGCGAGACTCGCGGCGCCGGAGGCCGCCGCGAGGGCGATGGTCACGCCGATGCCGTAGGCGAGGAAACGCCAGTGGTCGGTGATGACGGAGGGGTCGAAATTCATTCGCTATTTCATCGTATCGACCACCCTCACCTCATCCGCCTGCAGCTTGGGCTCGATCTCCTTCTCCACCATCCGCGCCCATTGCAGGAATGCGGCCTGATTCTTGTCGATGGCCATGCCGACCGGCGCGCTCTTCTCCGCGCTGTTCTGACAGTTGTTTTCCTTCGGCAGCACGGCGAGCTGCGTGAGCTTGCGGCCCATCGCTACCCACGGTACTCGATTGATCGGCACCGCATCGGCGCGCTTCGCCATCACTTCCTCGACTGGAGCGACCCCCGATCCCGCGACGCCGCGGAGCTGCGCCTTGCGAAAGCGCTCCCTCACCCAGCTTTCTTCGCCCCCGCCCGTGTAGTACGCCACGGTGATGTCCGACCGATTGAGATCATCGACGCTCTTCGCCTGCGCGAATTTCGGATTCGACTTGAGGCCAAACATGCACACGCTGGTACTCGAATAGAGGATGAAGTCGACGACCTTCAAGCGCTCTTGCGTCTCCGCAAGTGGCGTCACCGAGATGTCGACCTGATTCGAAGCGAGCACCGGTACTTTCGTCTCGTGGCTCACGGGGACCGGCTCCAGCCTGACGTTGAGCCGAGTGGCGTACTCCTTCGCGAGCACCCATGCCGGGCCACTCCATGCTTCGCCCGATCCGCTGGTGTTTTCCACGAGCCACGGCGCGTTGGCCAGCACGCCGACGCGCAAGACGCCGGCCTTCCTGATCGCGTCGATGCGCGGGCTCGCGCCGGGCGGCGGTACCCCGGGCGTCTGCGCCAGCGCTGCGACCGCGAAGAATGCGCCGGCGAGCGCCGCGGTCAACCGTTTCGTCGTCTTGGTCATGGCTATGCTGTCCTCCATGCTTGCCGCGCCGCTGTGCGCGGTGGGTTGATGGAATCGAAGCGCGCCTGCCTAGCTGGGATACGCGGAGATAAAGTTCCCTCGCGGCTCCCGCCCATCAATCTTCGTGCGCGGGCTTCATCGTTAGCCAGAACGCGGCGTACGAGTATCTCGTGTTCCTGTTTGTTCGCTCCAGAAAACGTCCGAACGGCGTGCTAGCTAAGATGTGACGCGCGCCGGTTGTCGGGGACGCCTCCGCCTCAGCGGTCGAGAAACTTCATAGTTCTTTCTTCATAGTTCTTTCATAGACGGCCAAAGGGGCCGGCCCAGAAGATCGGCCGGCCCCTTTGTTTCGCGACCTTGAATGGTTGCGGGGGCCCGCAACCACCGAAATCGACTCGCCTAGCCTTCGAGGTAGACATCGTCTGGGCGGGGCAGGCCGAAGCGAGAGACGCCGCCCGCCCAGACGCTCGAGACGTCGGTACGCGCTCTCACTTCCCGGTTGCGAGTTTGTTGACCTCGTTCTTGAGGGGCTCGGCCTGCTTGTTCGCAACGGTCCCCTTGATCAGGATGTCCGTAGGGGTGATGTCACTCTTGTTGTAGTAGGCCTCGTTCAGGCCCTCGCGCTTGGCCATCACGGCACCCTCGAGCGATGCGCCAGCGTAGAGCCCCTTGGCCCGGGCAAAACTCAAGATATCCGCGCTGATGTTTGCGGTCTCCGCCGTGGCGCCAGCTCCTACGGGGCCAGCGGCCACGCTGACATCCCCGCCGAGCTTGACGCTGCTCGCCAGCATCGCCGACACGCCCCGATCACTCATGACGAGCAGCATCACCTCGGACTTGTCGACGCCCGCTTGGAGGCCGAAGCTGGCCTCGCCGATCGTATAGAACGCAGGGCCGTTCCACCGTCCCTTGTCGCCGCGCACGAGGAGGACGCCACTTCCGCCCGAGGCGCCCACGATGAACGCGCCCCGGAGAACCTCGGGAGCGATGTACACGCCCTTGGCCTTCTTGATGAGATTGCGCACTGACGGCCCGACCGTCCCATCGGCGACAAAGCTCTCGACTGTGAGCTTGGCTCGTTCTACGAGTTGCTGTGCGTCGCGGGCATCCTTGGCCGCATCTCCGGCGGCGGGGACGGCACCAACAGTTGAGACCGCCAGCACGGTCGCTATCACGACCATCCGCGTCATGCCGACCGACATGCTTGGCGTCCAGTTCATGGGTCACGCTCCTTTCCTCGCGTGAGAGGGCTAACACCCGGTCTATAGCCTTTGAGAGGCAGCGACGAAAGGAGGCGTTGCTCGGCTTTGAAAATTCGAGCCGCGCGCCGGGAGAGCGTCCAGGAGCTGGTGTCCTCTACGGGAGACACTGGGCGGCTTCCAGCCAGCCGAGCGAGCGTCGGCGATAATCCGGGGGGCGTACCGAGGGTTGATGTGAGGCTTGTGCACGAACAGCCAATTAAGGAAAGCGAATTAGGATATGGATGAAACTGCGATCTCGTTGCCGCTGTTGGTGGGCATCGTCGCCAATGCTGCCACCATTGTTATCCACGCGCTGGCCGTGAGGGCAACGGTGGCCTTCGTTCGCCACGAGGACCAAGCCGGTCGCGTTGGCATAGGTTTCTGGACCGGCGTGGCCGTCCTTGCCGTGGCGGTATTCTTCGCGCTCGTGGCTCACCTTCTCGAGATCGGCGTGTGGGCGGTCCTGTTCATGCTGTGCGGAGAGTTTCCGGCTTTTGCCACAGCCTACGACCACTCGGCCGTCAACTACACGACCCTGGGTTACGGCAACGTGATCATGACCCCGTCGTGGAGATTTCTAGGACCACTCGAAGCTGCGAACGGAATGCTCCTGTTCGGTGTATCGGCGGCGCTCGTCTTTTCGGTGATTCAATACCTTATTCGCGCGGGGCGATCTGCGGGCAACGTGTGGAGGCCCTAGGCGACATTCATTCCATGCCTGGGCCGGAGAGTTGCTCGAGGCAATTCACGGAGTTCGTGAATATGAAGACGGCCGCACGAAGTCACCCACTCGATGTTCTGGTCGACGACGTAGCTGCTGGTGTGGAGCGCTGGGGCGAGCAGAAGACAGCTCTACTCACGCCGCCAGAGTCAGGCCTTGATGTACCAGGGAACGTTGATGATGACGATGCGCTCACTCCCCTTCAACAGGATGAGCCACTTCAGGATTTCCGCGCGTTTGTTGTGCATGGGGTAGTGGTGCCAGTGACGCTCCACCAGCTCGGGCACGATCACCGCGACTCGGCGCCTGGGGTTATCAGCTTCGACCTTCAGGACGTAATCACAGATGGGAAGCGCGACGAAGCGGTAGGGTGACGGCAGCAGCACGAGCTTCGGCGGAGCGACTCCGACGTCGGTCAGAGGCGATTCCACCATCCTGCCCCATTCTCGCTGGAGATCGCTTTCTTCTCCTTCCGTCATCACATGCACGGCGGTGATTTCTGTGGAGAGCGTGAG
>JBKPDV010000143.1:0-16514 GCA_046728075.1 Acidobacteriota bacterium
GTTGTAGATCGTCTTGAGAGAAAGCTTCAAGAGCTGCGCGGCCTTGGGCTTGTTTTCGCGGGCGCAATCGAGAAGCTTCTAGCGGTCCACGATCGCCGCGCTGAGGGACCAATCCCATTTGAGCCGATTCCCGAATCGACGCCACTTGCGCCTTGGGCGCCTCGTAAGAATGGCACTCCACATGCATGCCAATTCGCCGAGGAGTCCAAATCGAAACTCAGGTCGAGAGGGTCAGAAGTTTCCAACAGCTTTTGACGCCTGAGGACGTCATTTGCCGAGCACTTGAATCGAATCCGAGAAGGAACACTTCGATCAATTTCAGGAGGAACAGAGATGTCCAAGCACCCACGGTCACTGGCGGCACTGGCAGCCCTTTCACTGTTCACGACGGTCTCTCCACTTATGGCGGCGCCCGATGATCCAGACGGTTCCACGACATTCAACATGGTGGTCTCGGCGGGGGCAAAGGCTTGCCTCCCCGCGGCAAACGGTACGGTCAAGATCAAACCGGTCGCCGCTGGCGAGGTGATGGATGTGTCGGTGGACGGTTTGGCCGCCAACGCAGATTTCAATCTCTTTGTCATCCAGGTCCCCAAGGCACCGTTTGGCGTCTCCTGGTATCAGGGGGACATCGCCACCGACAAACACGGCAAAGGACATGGGCGTTTCATCGGCATTTTCAGCATCGAGACGTTTGCCGTCGCACCGGGGAGCGCGCCCGCACCAATCGTATTCTCGGGGCCGTTTCCTAATGCCAGCCTGAATCCGCCATTCAATCCCATTCAGATGTACCACCTGGGCGTTTGGTTTGACTCCCCGCAGGCAGCTCAGGCGGCAGGCTGTCCGGCTACCGTCACTCCCTTCAATGGTGAGCACAATGCCGGAATTCAGGTCCTGAACACCAGCAATTTCTCCGACGACCATGGGCCGCTTCGGGATGTCAACCCGGCGACCAAATCTAAGGAGGACTGAATCGCCTGCCCAAACCGGTTTGGCGGCACTCGCGAGTTTACGCAGGCTCGAGACGAAATCTCTCTTCAAGAGAAGGCCTCCAACGCAGCGCGTTCCGGGAAGAAGAAGTAAGTTTCGCGAGGAGGCGCGAGGGATAGGTCGTTGTCGCTACGGCCCGACCTTACGGTCCCGCATCCGGCGGGTCAAAACGAAAACCACGACGACGCCGATGACGACGAGCGCGAGCCAGATCATTTCCGCGTCCGGCTGAGAGCTGGCAGCTGAGAGCTGAAAGCTCTTTTAGTGTTCGAGGCCGTATTCCTTGATCTTGTTGTAGATCGTCTTGAGAGAAAGCTTCAAGAGCTGCGCGGCCTTGGGCTTGTTTCCGCGGGCGAACTCGAGGGTCTTCTGGATGAGCCGCCGTTCGACGTCGGCCAGCGACGCTCCAACCGGGACGCGCACCACGGGGGGCTTGCGGGCTCGGGCGCGGCGCTTGGCTGCCGCGCCGCCCAGGACGGAGAGAACGACCGTGGGTCCGATGGCGGAACCGTCGGAAAGGGGCGCCGCCCGTCGCACGACAGCCTCGAGCTCCCGAACGTTGCCCGGCCAATCGTGTGTCGACAACGCGTCCGCGGCCTCCGCGTCGAAGAAGAGAGACGGGTCGATCTCGCTCAAGAAGCGACGGGCCAGCTCCAGCACGTCTGACCCCCGTTCCCGAAGCGGTGGAAGATGGACAATGTGATCGCGCAGCGCGTCGAAGAGTGGCGCGAGGAGCCGCCCCGACGCGACGGCCTCCGCGGGATCGACATCCGAAGCCACGATGACGCGAGGCGCGTGCATGTCTTCGAGCGCCACCAGGACTTTCTCCTGGTTTGCTCGGGACACGGATTCGACTCCGCCCAAGAAAAGAGTTCCGTCTCCGGAGAAGGCCGACTCGAGGTCCTCCTCGAGCGCGATCCGGAAGGGCGCTGACCCCCGCCGCGAAAGCCGGTGCAGGGCAAGAGCCGCGGCCTGCTTCTCCGTTCCCGCTTCTCCGGTCAGGAGCACGGGAGACTCGACTCGCGCCTCCCGCTCGAGAGCCGCGATCGTCTCCTTCCATCGCGTCGAAGAGCCGGCCAGCGAGAGCGCCGTCTCTTTTTTCGCGAGCGCGATCCGGAGGTCCTCGGCCCGGGCTTCTTCCTGCTGCCGTTCCTCGAGACGCGCAAGAAGAATCGCCACCCGCGCCGCGGAGACCGGCCTCCACAGAAAATCGCGGGCGCCACGCGCCATCGCGACCACGCCGTCCTCCAGGCGTTCACTGCCGACGAGCGCGTAAACGGCTCGCCGGGGATCCGATGCGATGGCCTGCTCGAGAAGCGCCTTTCCTTCCGGAAAACCCTCCTCGAGAGCAACGACCAGCGCATCGGGACGCAGCTGCGAAAGGTGTTTCTCCCCTTCCAGGGCCGTTGCGACACCTCGCGCGGAGACGCCCGCTGCATCGAACGCTCGCCGCAGAGCGTCCCGCGATTCGGGGTCCGGATCCACGATCAAGGCCTTCATGAAGTTGTCACCGGATTGTAGATTTTACCACCCTTGGGAAACGCAACGGGAACGCCGAGAACGCAACGAGAACGCCGGGAAGTGGGGTCGGAAGGGTGAATTTAGTTCAAACTTCAGACTTCACTTCACCCGTTCCCGCTGCGTTCCCGCTGCGTTCCCGTTGCGTTTTCGTCTAACGCGCCGACCCTCTGTCTTTGAGCCGGATGCCGAGAGACTCCCAGATCTTATCGATTCGGCTCTTCACTTCCTCCGACATCACAATCGGATCCGGCCACGGCCGCGTGAAGCCCTCTTCTTTCCACTTTCGCGTAGCGTCGATGCCCATCTTGCTGCCGTAGCAAGGGAGCCGCGCTGCGAAGTCGAGCTCGTCGACCGGGCCCCGGACGAGCTCGACGTCGCGCTCGGGATCGATGGCCGTCAGCGCTCGCCAGAGCACCTCGCCCGGATTGCGCAGATCGACGCCGGCGTCCAAAACGACGATGGTCTTGGTAAACATCATCTGACCGGTCCCCCAGATGGCATGCATCGTTTTGCGGGCATGGCCGGGGAATCGTTTGTCGATCGACACCAGCATCAGGTTGTGGAAGATCCCCTCTACGGGCAGATGCATGTCGACGATCTCCGGGATCGTCTTCTTGACCAGCGGCAGAAACAGCCGCTCGACGGCCTCGCCCAGAAATCCGTCCTCCATCGGCGGGCGGCCGACGATGGTCGTCAGGTAGACTGGATGGTGACGCCGCGTGATCGCGGTGACGTGGAAGACGGGGAAGTCGTCCTCGAGCGAATAGAAGCCGGTGTGGTCGCCGAATGGTCCCTCCCGGCGCCGCTCGCCCGGTTCCACGTAGCCTTCCAATACGATCTCCGCCTCTGCGGGAACCGGAAGCGAAACGGTGCGTCCGGTGATTGTGGGGACCGCTTCTCCGCGAAGAAAACCGGCGAAGAGAAACTCCGACAGCCCCGGCGGTAGAGGCGCTACGCCCGCGAAGACAGTCGCCGGATCGCAGCCGATCGCGACGGCGACCTCCATCCGACGGCCTTCCCTCTCGTAGCCGCGGGCTTGTCCCGCCCCGTCCTTGTGCTTCTGCCAATGCATTCCGGCCGTTTTTCGATCGAACAGCTGCATTCGGTACATGCCGATGTTGGTCTTGCTCGTTGCGGGATCGCGCGTGATCACGAGCGGCATCGTGATGTAGGGTCCGGCATCGCCGGGCCAGCACGTCAGGATCGGAAGAGCGCCCAGATCGACGTCGTCTCCCGTCTGCACGACCTCCTGGCTCGGGGCGGAGCGCACCGTTTTGGGAAACACGGATGCCAGCTCCGTGACCTTCGGGATGGCCTTCAACTTCGCGACGAGTCCCTCCAGCGGTTGGGGATCCAGGAAGAATTCCAGCCGCTCATCCCATTCCGAAAAGGACGACAACTCGAGCGCGCGCAGCATCCGCCGCTGCGACCCGAAGAGATTGATGGCCACCGGGATCGCTGAGCCGGTGACCTTCTCGAAGAGAAGCGCGGGCCCGCCGCCCTTGACCGCTCGGTCGGCGATCTCGGAGATTTCCAGCCGCGGCGAAACCTCGCGCGAGATGCGAACGAGGTCTCCCTGCGCCTCCAGAGTCTGAATGAATTCGGAGAGGTTGCGGTAAGCCACGATTAGTCGACAGTCGACAGTCGACAGTCGGCAGTCGGAAGAGGCCGGGTTCTGGAAGGGCGGATTCTCAAGGATTCCTCCGCGCGCGATTATCACGCATCGACAGCTCCGCCTGGGCTTCTATGCGCCCGACCTCGCGTCCCGCCGTGTTGCGCAGAACGGGATCGCGATAGTCGGAGAGCCGGCGTTCGAGCTGCGGAGCGAGAAGACCGAGCTTGCCGAGCAGATCGACGGACACGGCGTCGCGAGCCCGTGTCGATCCGTCCTCGATCTTGAAGGCGATCCCGAGCGCCCGGCGCCTGCCTCCGCGCGGGGCGATTCCGATCGCATAAACGCCTTCCGCTCCCTCCTTCCCGATCCATCGGGCCCGGCCCGTCTCCAGGAAATCGGTGGTGAATCGGCCGCGTCCGGCGACCATGCCGGCGCTTTCCGACATCGCTCGAAGGATGCGCCGCCGGGCACGCCGTTCGCGGTTGCTCTCGCCGTCCACCGCGCCCGCCACCAGCCGGGCGTATGCCAGCGCGAGGTTTGCCAGGGGCAGGTGGAACACGGGCAAATTGCATCCGTCCACGGCGATGCCGACGGTTGCCGGAGACACGCCGGCAAAAGCCGCGACCCGAGCCAGGATTCTCTGCTGGATCGGATGTTTCGGATCGATGTAACCCGAAAGCGGCAATCCGAACAATCGGCACGCCAGAAGAATCCCCGCGTGCTTGCCGGAACAGTTGTTGTGCAACGGGCTCGGGCTCTCTCCGCGCGCGATCAGAGCCGACGCGGAAGGTTCGTGCATCGGCAACTGCGGTCCGCATTCCAGATCCTCCACGTGTGCCTGCGCGAGACCGAGGAGCCGGTGGGCGACGCGCACATGCCGGGGCTCTCCCCCGTGGGAGGCGCACATCAGCGCGATGTCGTCGCTGGTCAGGCCGAATGCCTGCTCTCCTCCCCCCTCGAGCAGCGGCAGCGCCTGAAAGGGCTTGGCAGCGGAGCGCAAGTAAATTCGCCGGCGTGAGTCTCCCGCTGCGGCGACCGCCTGACCCTCCTCGTCGACGACCGCGACGTCCCCCCGGTGCTGGGACTCCAGACGGCCGCCGCGCATCACACGGGCGAGCACGGGCGCCGTCCTCATGGCGCGCCCTTCTATCACGGGCAGCGGGTGCTCTCCGGCCGCTCGCCCACCTCGATCTGCGTTATTCTGTTGTCGGAGCCTCTCCGGAATAAAGGCCGGTGGGCGCCCGTTCGGGAGCATGGATGCGCCTGTCTAAATGCCTGGTTCTGGCGGTAACGGCCGTGGCCGCCCTTTCGCGGGCGCCGCTCCTGGCGCAGCAGGCAGAACCGCCGCTCACTTTCCCCGATCTCGAGTTCGCCGGCGCGGAGGGGGGAGCCGTTCGCCTCTCGCAGCTGAAGGGCAATGTCGTGCTGCTGAACGTTTGGGCCACCTGGTGCGGGCCGTGTCGGATGGAGCTGCCGATCGTTCAGCGCCTCTACGACAAATACAGCGACCGCAACTTCGTGGTCCTCGCCATCAATATCGACGCCGACCGGAACCGTGTCAGCCCTTTCCTGAAGCGCTTGAACATCTCTTTGCCAATCTATTACGCTGCGCCCGAGGATGCGGGGCAGATGACGGCCATGGGAATCCCATCAACGTTCGTCCTCGCCGCGGACAGGAAAGTCCTCGATCAGCAAGTGGGCTTCTCTCCGGAAGTCGAAGAGCATTGGAAGCAGCTGATCGAGAAGAACAGCCGCGCGCGGAAGGGCTCGCGCTGATAAGGAAATAGAGACGCCAGTCCCAACCCCTCAGAGCCAGTCCCGTTGACCACCGCCCGCCTCACCCGACCAGCCCCCAGTCTTCCACCGGTATTCCCTTTCCACCCAAACTCGATCCATCAACTCTTCCAATCTCTTTGGAGGCTCCAATCATGAGATCGCGAATTGCATTGCTCGCCCTCTTTGCCCTCCTGGTGTCCTCGGCCGCCTTCGCGCAAGTCCGCGGGGGCACGGTCGAGATTTCCCCCTTCGCCGGTTATCTCTTTGGCGGGGAGTTCTCGCGAGGAACGACCGCTCTCTTCAATACCGACGCCGACGTGGAGGATCACGGGACCTACGGCGTGCGGTTTGGCTACAACGTGAACAGCAAGTTCGAAACCGAGCTCCAGTACTCGCGGACGGAGACCCACTTCGTAACTCACAACAACAGCACGCTCTTCGAACCCTCCGGTACCAAGAAGCTCGGAGACCTCGACATCGATTATCTGCTCGCCAATTTCACGTTCAACTTCGGCCATGGTCGATGGGTCCCCTACATCACCTTCGGCGGCGGAGCCGCGCGGCTCAACCCTTCGGTTCCCGGCGTCAATACGTCTACCGAGTACAAAGGGACCGGAACGATCGGCGGAGGCGTGAAGGTCTTCTTCAACCCTCACTTTGGTCTGCGGTTCGACGGACGGTACTACGCGACCTGGATCCACGACGACAACAATCACAACAACTGCGACCACGACCACTCTCACGATTGCAGCAGCCACCACGACTGGCTGAACAACGGAGACGTGACCGGGGGACTCGTTTTCGCTTTTTGAGAGAAGTGACGAGTGACGAGTGACAAGTGACGAGCGTAGAGGGGTGAGTCAACCTCCCGGCTCTTGATCAACTCGAATTCGTCGGGATCCGTCGTCCAGAACAGCTAGCGTCACTTCTACGGTCGGCGGGAGAACTTGGCGGATCGTCGTCCCCGGCCATTCGACGAGGACGGGCGCATCGAATACGGCCTCGGGAAGGCCCAAGATCTCCAGCTCCTTGGCCTGATCGCTGAGGCGGTAAAGGTCGAGATGCCGGAGGACGACCTCACCTGCGCTGCTGACGTACTCGTGGAGAAGCGCAAAGGTGGGTGACGCGACCTGGCGCTCGGATGCTCCACGCCCGCGCGCGACGCCTCGAGCGAAACAGGTCTTACCGGCTCCGAGGTCGCCGACGAGATAGACAACGTCCGAGTCTCGAAGGCTCGACGCGAAGCGTTCGCCGTAGGCTTCCGTCTCCTCCTCGTTTCGAGTCACGGCTTCTTCGCTCGTCACTCGTCACTCGTCACTTGTCACTCTTCTGCGCACCTCCGGGAGCGCGTCGGCCAGCTCGGAGGCGAGGAGACCGGCGTCGCCCAGTCTTTCCTCGAGGCGCTCTCCCGCGGCGCCGTGAAGGTAGGCGGCTGCGATCGCGGCCATTTCGGGATCCATTCCGGCCGCCAGAAGGGCGCCGACGGCTCCTGTCAGCACGTCTCCCGAGCCGGCCGTCGCCATCAGAGGAGTTCCGGTCGGATTGACGGTCACGCGGCCCGAGGGAGTCGCGATCAGGCTGCCGGCCCCCTTGAGGATGACGACGGCTCGCGCCGCTCGGGCGAGCTTCTGCGCGGCGGCGAGCCGGTTGGACTGGACGTCTCGCGTGGTCGTGCCGAGCAGGCGCGCTGCTTCGCCCGGATGCGGCGTCAAGACCGTCGCGGGTCGGCGCCGGAAGGCTTCCGGATGCCCGGCGAAGGCGTTCAAGGCGTCGGCGTCGCAGACGAGGGGCAGCTTGCTCGAGAGGATCCGCCGCAAAACGGCGACGAGCCCTTCGCCGCTTCCCAGTCCCGGACCGACGGCGGCCGCATCGAAGTCGGCGAGGCCTTCCGCCGCCGGCCTCGCGGCCTCCGCCGCGAGAACGCCTTCGTCTTCGGCGAGCCCGCGCGTCATCGCTTCGGTCAGAGCGGCCACGATGACGAGCTCGAGCGATTGCGCGCAGAAGACGGTCACCAGTCCACCGCCGGCCCTCAGCGCACCCCGCGCCGCGAGAATCGCCGCGCCCGTCTTGCCGCGGGACCCGGCTACGATCGCCACCCGTCCCGCGTCCCCTTTGTGGGCGTCCGGCCGCCGCCGGGGCAGCGCCGCCGCGACGTCGGCGGGCTCCGTCATCCGCAGTGAGGTCTTCTGACGGTCCAGAATTTCTCGGGAGATCCCGATGTCCTCGACGAGGACCCGCCCGCACCGGGAGCGAGCGGGGTCGAGGACGTGGCAATGTTTCGCGGCGGCGAACGCGACCGTAATATCCGCGGCAACGCACGGACCCAGGAGCTCTCCCCTGTCGGCCGAGAGACCGGATGGCAGGTCCGCCGCGACGACCGGCTTGCAGGAGGCGTTGATCGCGGCCACCATCCGTGCGGCGTCTCCCTCGAGGGCCCGCGTGAGTCCTGTCCCGAAGAGCGCGTCGAGAACGACGTCGTGAGACGCGAGCTCGCGAGCGAGGCCGCTGAGGCGCCCTTCGACGCAACGAACTTCGAGTCCCACCTCCCGAGCGCGCGCGAGATTCTCCGCGGCGTCTTCGCGGTAGTGCTCGGGGGCGCGCAGCGTGAAGACCGACACCGAGCAACCTTCCGCCGTGAGCCGGCGCGCCGCGGCCAGACCGTCGCCGCCGTTGTTACCGGGACCGCAGACAACCGCGACGCGCCGTGCGCCGGGATACGCCGATCGGATCTTCGAGACGAGACCAGCGGCGGCGTTTTCCATCAGCTCGATCGAAGGCACACCCGACGCGATCGCGGCCCGGTCAGCCGCCTGCATCTGCTTCGAATTGAGAACGGGGATCACGCCGTCAGCTCCGCGAGCACTCTTGCCGTCGCTTGCGGAAAATCGGGGCCCGCGGGGTCGCGAGAGGCGAGATCCCGCCGTAGCCTCACCAGGTCCGACGGGCGATCCACGTCATAGGCGGCCTCCAGAGTCTGAGCGTCTCCTCCCAGGGCCAGC
Organism: Acidobacteriota bacterium; assembly: GCA_046728075.1. Taxonomy (GTDB): domain Bacteria; phylum Acidobacteriota; class Thermoanaerobaculia; order UBA5066; family Gp7-AA6; genus JBKPDV01. Next base: position 8,902 of record JBKPDV010000143.1, read on the forward strand.
AGGCGCTCGCGCGTGACCTGAAGGGTCGAAGCGGTGGACCAGGGAATGTCCCGGAAGACTTCCGCGGGCGGGATCGACGCCGCCAGGCCGATCGCGCAATACCCGCCGTCCTCGGCCGGCACGAGGACAGCTCCGGTTCCGGCGGAAAGGTGTGTGAACGCCTGCTCGAGCAGCCGCCGGGGCAAGGCCGGATGGTCCGAACCGACCGCGACCGCGGCCGGGGCTCCTTGCGCGAATGCCCGCCGGAAGGACTCGGCGAGACGGGCTCCCAGATCCCCCGGCGCCTGCTCGTCGCGAAGCCATGGCGACGGAAAGAGCGCCTGCAGCTCCGGGTGGTCGGGCTCGCTTTCCGCCACGAGAACCGCCTTCCACCTCCCGGGCTCGCAGTAGGCCCGCGCGGCATCTTCGAGGAAGGCGCGGTAGAGACGCAGAGCTTGCCCCGGCGTCAGAGGAGGGACCAGCCGCGTCTTGACGCGGCCAAGAACCGGGGGGCGGGCGAAGAGGAGAAGTTGGGGAACCGTCACGAGCTCACAGCTTACAGCTCACAGCTCTCAGCTTGAGCATACAGAGTTCTCAGTTTTCAGTAATCCGTTTTCAGTTCTTCGCCTGTCCAGCGAAGAGCCGAGCGCTGAATCAAACTGAAAACTGAGAACGGATCACTTCTCCGGCTGTGAGCTGTTAGCTGAAAGCTGTCAGCTCGCCTTCAGCTCGCTTTCTTCTTCTCCGGCGGCAAAACCGAAACGAAAAAGTTCTTTTGAAAGTAGGAGACCTGGTTCGTCGCGAGGTCGCGGACCGCGATCGACAGACGTTGCGCTCCGCCGCGCACGACGAGCCGGAGCTCGTACGGATGGTCCTTCGTCTGGGCCCGGGAGAGCTCCTTTGCGGGGACCGAGAGGCCCTCCTTTCGAACCTGAAGATCGGACGTGTCCCCCTTCGAGTCGCGAACGACGATATAGACGATATAGGTCCCCTCATAGCGGTCTCCGGAGGGAAGCAGCCCCAGTTTTCCAATCGGAAGGACGATCCGGACGGGCAGGATGAAGGTGTCTTGCTGGTAGGGCTCCGAGGGATCGACCCGCACGCTCATGGCCAGCGGATTGTCGTCTCGCGTGTAGTCGAGCGCCGACATCACCGTCTCCGCGACGCGGGTCTCGGGAGTCTTCTCGAGAAGGCTCTTGCGGTAGCGGACCCTCAGACCCTTGCGCTTGACGGACACCTCGATGGAGTGGGGCTTGTCGACACCCGAGCGCGCCGAGCGGTAGCCGAGCGAGTAGAAGCTCGTGAAGTCGCGGGAGAGCTCGTCGAGACTCCTCTTCCAATCGTTGGTGTTGATGGCCGCCATCCCTCCCGTTTGCTCGGCCATCATCTGAATCGGACCCTGCGTGTTCTGCCGCATGAAGAACTCGTTGGGCCGGGTATCCATGCCGCGGTTCTCGGCCGAGATGAACTCGCCCGACGTGAGGCCGGAAGCATCCAGGGCCCAGATCGTCACGCCCTGAGCGTTGGCCGTCTGGATGATCGAGGTGTACTTGGAATTCAAGTCGAACTCGAACTGCTCCAGAGTCGAGACGCTCTGCGAGAATTTGTGCTGAACCGCGTCGAAGAGCTCGTAGCCGGCCGTCGAAGGCAGCCCTTCGGACACGTAGAGAAAGATCTTTCGTCCGTCGATGCCCGCCAGGCTGTTCAAGGTGCTCTTGATCGCGTCGACGTCGAACTGGATGTCGTTGACGAGGGACCTCGCGTAGCTCCGCGCAATCTGGTTGGCCTCGGCTTCACTCTGGGAGTCGTTGATCCGCTGCAGGGCGTCCCGCCGCTCGCCGACGAGGGAGGTCCCCCCGCCGGTCTCGCGTTCGATGTCGTCCATCGCCCCCACGATCAGGCCGGCCTCGTTCGTGAATTTCTGCTTGGTCTTCAGGGACCGGTTGTAGGTGATGATCTCGGCTTCGGCGAAAGGGCCCACCGTCTGGGTCACGAATTCCTTCAGGCTCTTGAACATCCGGTTGCGATTCTGAGGCTGGATATTCAGGTTATCGATGTAGAGGATGTAGCGCGCCTTGACCTCGCGGGGCACCTCTTCTTTGGCCTCGGGCGAATCCAGCCGGATCGTCTTGCCGTCCTCGAAGGTCACTTTCTGGCCGTCCACTGCGTAGAAGTTGGTCACCGGCTGAGGAATGCCGTCCTGCCGGACGTCGAAGTCCTCCTTGGCGAGGTCCCGGACCCGGTTGCCCTTGGAGTCGGTGACGACCACCTCGACGTTGGTGATGTCGACCCGAGCGCTCTCGGCGACCGGCGCCAGCGCCTGCCCCCGCGGCGTGGGCGTCGGTACGGCTGGCCGGGCAGCTGGCGGCGCCGGGTTGGTCTGCGCCGTTGCCGCGGCCGCGGCCAGCAGGAACAGGATCATTTTTTTCACTTGCGTCCTCCTCGCCCAGCAACGCCGGTTCGACTCCAATATTCCCCGCGCGGGGTCGCCGTCGATTCCTCCAAAAACGATGTTGCTTTGTCTAGGGGAATTCAACAGAATTCGTGCCTCCGGGGCCAGCCGGGCGCACCGGCGGAAGCGAAAGAGCAAGGAGCACGGGAGAATGCCCACTCGACGGCGGGGTGTGAGGACTGTCGCGATTCTTTTGCTGGCGGTTCTGGGAGCCGTCGGCTGCAACAAGATCAAGGCGCGGCAGGAGGTCAAGCGGGGCAACGAGTTCTTCAAGGCGGGTCAATACCAGGCGGCGCTCGCGGCCTACCAGGAAGCCGAACGCGTGGATCCCTCCAACAAGAAGCTCGACAAGAACATCGGGCTCGCCTACATGGCGATGTATCAACCGGGCTCCAAGCACGCGAAGGATCTCGAGTTCGCCGCCAAGGCGATGGAGCACTTGCAGACCTACCTCAAGGTGCATCCGGAAGACAAGCGGGCCCGCGAGTTTCTCGTTTCCCTGTATCTGCTCACCGACCGCTACGACGATGCCATCACCTTCTACCAGTCCAGGCTCCAACAGGACCCCAAGGACGTGAAGGCGATGCAGTCGATCGCCGCGATGTACTTCAAGAAGGGGGATTTCCCCAAGGGCGTCGAGTGGACGCAAAAGCGGGTCGCGCTCGAGCCGAGGAATCCCGAGCCCCTCGTGATGATCGGCGTGCAGGCCTGGGATCGCTCTTACCACTACCCCGACATTCCGCTCGAGCAGAGGACCCAGATCATTCAGATGGGTCTGGACGCTCTGGAAAAGGCCCTCCAGATAAAACCCGACAATTTCGACGCCCTGACGTACATCAACCTCCTCTATCGGGAGAAGGCGAAGGTCGAGACGGATCCGGCCAAGCAGCAGGAATACGTCGCGACGGCGGACAAGTACCGCCAGCAGGCACTCGAATTGCGTAAGAAGACGATGCCGACCACTCCGACGCCCGGGGAACCGGCCAAATGAGTCCGGTGTCTCAAAACGGGGGGGACTGATCATGTTCGAAGACACTCTGATCGAATCGGCCAAACACTCAAGCGGTTCGAAGAAGGCCCTGACCCTTCCGGTTTCCGTCGCCATCCACGTCCTGGTGATCGGCGTGGCGCTGGGCATGTCCATCTGGTTCGTCGAGGACGTTCCCGAACCGCCCATTCCTGTCACGTTCTACGCCGCGGCGCCGCCGCCGCCGCCCCCCCCGCCGGCCGCACCCAAGGCAGCCCCGAAGGTCGAGGTTCAAAAACCCGTTCCGGTCCGGTCGGCCGAGCTGACGGCGCCCACCATCATCCCCGAGAAGATGCCGCAGCCTCTGGCAGAGCCCGAGAAGGAGACCTCGGGAGTGGAGGGCGGCGTGGAGGGTGGGGTCGAGGGAGGCGTGCCGGGAGGCGTTCTCGGGGGCGTCGTCGGGGGCACCGGGCCCGGCACGGGCGAGGGCGAACCGCTACGGGTGGGCGGAGACGTCAAGCCGCCGCAGCTGATCAATAAAGTCGAACCCTCCTACCCCGAGGCCGCCCGCAAGGCTCGGATGGAGGGCGTGGTGATTCTCGAGGCCATCATCACGGCGTCGGGATCCGTCGAGGAGGTCAAAGTCCTGAAATCCGTCAACCCGCTGCTCGACGCCGCCGCAACGCGGGCCGTCCAGCAGTGGAAATACCGGCCGGCGACTTTGAACGGCCGCGCGGTGCGCGTTTACCTGACTGTCACCGTGACTTTCAACTTGCACTAGGATAGCCGGGGATTTGGGTCCCCGAAACCTATCCGGAGCGTCCCAAAGCGGACCGGAGCAGAAAAGATGAGAAGGAGCACTTCATGAGTTTTGATCCCGTTGAAGTTTGGCATTCCATGACCATCCTCGCCAAAGGAATCGTGGTGCTCTTGTTCCTCATGTCGATCTATTCGCTGACGATCGCCGTGGAACGGTTCATCTACTACAACAAGGCGAAGAAGCAGTCTCTCGCTTTCGCGAAGCTGGTCACGCAATTCCTCAAACAGGACAGGCTGCAGGAGGCGATCGACTCCTCCAAGAAGTTCAAGAACAGCCATCTGGCGCGCGTGGTAGCGGCCGGACTCTACGAGTTCCACCACGACATCGCGAGCGGGACCGCGGACACACCCGGCCACGATCCCATCGAGGCGGCGGAGCGCGCGATCGAACGGGAGGCGCTCATCACGACCGCGGACATGAAGAAGGGGCTGTCGGGCCTGGCGACCATCGGCACGACCGCTCCGTTCATCGGCCTCTTCGGCACCGTCATCGGGATCATCAATGCGTTCCGCGGCATGGCAACGACGAGCTCGACGGGCATCGGGGCGGTCGCGGGAGGCATCGCGGAAGCTCTCGTAACGACCGCTCTGGGGCTCTTCGTCGCGATCCCGGCCGTGTGGCTTTTCAACATCTTCATGAACAAGATCGAACGCTTCCAGGTCGAGATGTCCAACTCGGCTTCCGAGCTGCTCGACTACTTCATCAAGCGGCGAGGCGCCCAATCCGTGCGCGCGTCCGCGTCTTAGGAAGCCAGGAGGACTGACCGGTGGCTATGGGAGGCGGCGGCGGCCGCGACAAACTCCAGAGCGATATCAACGTCACACCCCTGGTGGACGTGTGCCTCGTGCTCCTCATCATCTTCATGGTCGTGACTCCGCTCCTGAACAAAGGCGTGCCGATTCAGCTTCCGGAGACGACCAACCCGGACAAGAAACCCGAAAGCGGGAAACAGAAGCTGATCACGGTCGCGCCGGGGACCCCCGCGAGGATCTATCTCGAGGCGGACGCGGTGACCAAGGACGAGTTCCAGCGCCGCCTGGACGAGCTGTACCAGCGGGTTCCGGACACCGAGCTGAACATCAAGGCGGACAAGCACCTCAAGTACGGAGACGTGAAGGAAGTCATGAAGATGACCAAGGAGGCGGGCTTCCAGAATGTCGGTCTGATCGCGGACAAGAAAGTCAGCACCCAATCGAAGTGAACGGAGGAAACTGACCATGGCCATGGCCGCCGGAGGCACCGGCGACTACAAGAGCGACATCAACATCACGCCGCTCGTCGACGTGGTGCTGGTACTCCTCATCATCTTCATGGTCATCACGCCCCTTCTCCAGATGGGGTACGACGTGAAGGTCCCTCCGAAGGCGAACGTCGACCAGCCTCAGGTCTCACTCGACCAGCTGATCGTGTCCATCACGCCGCAAGGCCAGATCTACCTGAACAAGTCCCAGGTCACGCCGCAGCAGCTGACGCAGCAGCTCGGTGAGATCCTCAAGAACCGGGCGAGCAACAACAAGACGGTCTTCTTCTCCGCCGACGACAGCGTTCCCTACGAGGATTGCGCGAGGGTCATGGATCTCGTCCGCAACGCGGACAAGAACGCGCGCATTGGCATCGTGCTGGAGACGGTCCCGATTCAGTAGGGCCGTTCAAGGTTCAAAGTTCAAAGTCGACGCCCTCTGCAGGGGTTCTGCTGGGCTCCTTCTTTGAACGTGGAACCTTGAACTTTGAACCCTGATATCTTCTCGCCCGCCGCGCCTCGGTAGCGGGGCGCGGAGCTGACACCAAGCAAAAGTAGGAGTGCATCCATGTCCTCTGACAATGCCCTGCCCCTGATCCTGGCCTGCTCGGTCGGATCGCTCTTCGTCGCGTGGGTGCTCGCCCGCTGGGTGCTCCGGCGGGACACGGGCACCGCCGCGATGCAGGAGATCTCCAACGCCATCAAAGAGGGAGCCGAGGCGTTCCTTCGGCGGCAAAACCGCACGATCGGGCTGCTGGCCGTACTCCTCGCCTCGGTGATCTTCATCCTCTACGCGTTCGTCCGGGTTCACCAGAGCTTCGACCCCGTTTCCACGGCGATGTCGCTCGCCTTCTGGACGACGCTCTCTTTCGTTCTCGGGGCGGCCTGTTCGGTCTTCGCGGGGTATGTCGGAATGTGGATCTCGATCCGGACCAACATACGGACGGCTTCGGCTGCCCGGACCTCGTTGAACGGCGCGCTGCGGACCGCCTTGCGCGGGGGGGCCGTCTCCGGCCTGCTGGTGGTGTCGATGTCGCTGCTCGGAGTCGGAGGGCTCTACTTTCTGGTCAGCAAGCTGACCGCCGTGCCCCCGGCCCAGATCCCGCTCCTGATCGTCGGATACGGCTTCGGCGCCTCGTTCGTCGCGCTCTTTGCGCAGCTGGGCGGCGGAATCTACACGAAGGCGGCGGATGTCGGAGCCGACCTCGTCGGCAAGGTCGAGGCAGGGATTCCCGAGGATGATCCCCGAAATCCCGCGGTGATCGCGGATCTCGTCGGCGACAACGTGGGCGATTGCGCGGGTCGCGGCGCCGACCTCTTCGAATCGACGGCCGCCGAGAACATCGGCGCCATGATCCTCGGCGCCACGCTGGCGACCGCCGCGGACAAGGCCGGCATGGCTTTCTCGGCGGGAATCGTAGGAGTCATGCTCTTTCCCCTCGTGGCGCGCGCGTTCGGACTGCTCGCCTCCATCGTCGGCATCTTCCTGGTCAAGACCCGCGAGGACCAGGATCCCATGCAGGCGTTGAACCGCGGCTACTACGTGACGTCGGCGCTGGCGATCGCCGGGTTTTTCATCGCGACAAAATGGCTCCTGCACAATCCCGCTTATCCCGACGCCTGGTGGAAGTATTTCCTCTGCGGCATGATCGGCGTCCTAACCTCCGTCGCGTTCGTCTACATCACGCAGTACTACACCGAGTACAAGTACCGCCCCGTGCGTGAGATCGCCGAAGCCTCCCAGACCGGCCCTGCCACCAACATCATCACCGGCATCGCGGTCGGCTTCGAATGCACGCTTCTGCCGGTCGTGACCATCTCGATCGCGATTCTGGCCTCCTACAAGATCGGAGTATCCGCGCTGCCCGGCGGCGGGCTCTTCGGCACCGCGGTGGCGACAATGGGGATGCTCGGGACCGCGGCCTACATCCTGGCGATGGATACGTTCGGACCCATCACGGACAATGCGGGCGGAATCGTCGAGATGTCCCGCCAGCCCGAGGAGATCCGCAAGAAGACCGACCGCTTGGACGCCGTCGGCAACACCACCAAGGCGCTGACGAAAGGGTACGCCATCGGGTCGGCCGCCCTCGCCGCGTTCCTGCTCTTCTCCGCGTACCTGGACGAGCTCAAGAACTACAACGCCGCCCTGGAA
>JBKPDV010000144.1:0-23643 GCA_046728075.1 Acidobacteriota bacterium
ATGCTCGTTCCAGAGAGGCTGCTGACGACTCGACAATCCCGGAACCCAGGACGGACCGGGATCGCGAAACACGAGGAAGAGCGTCGCGCTCACGTCACGCCGGCTCTTCGAGGTTGGTCGCCCTGCCGCTCATCGGCACAAATGCCACAGCCGCCAGCAAGAAGGCGAGCAACAGGATGAGTCGGCTCATCGAATCCCCTTTTCGCGCAGCCGTTCTCATGTCCGGGCATACAACGCCGTGCTCAGGTACTTCATCCCCGAATCCACTGCCACCGTCACCACTGTGTGGTCCGGCCCAAGACGAGCAGCGACTCGCAACGCCGCCGCTACGTTTCCTCCGGTGGAGGTGCCTGCAAAGACTCCCTCCTCTCGGGCGAGGCGCCGGGCGGTCGCCATCGCTTCCTCAGTCGAGATCGTCTGGATCTCGTCCGCATGTGCTTCGGTCCACAACGGCACCACGAACCCGGCGCCGACGCCTTCGATCTTGTGAGATCCGCTCGGCCGGCCCGATAACACGGCCGACTCCTCGGGCTCCACCGCGATGATGTGGAGCTCTTCGTTATGGGCGCGCAGGCGCGTGGAGATCCCCCGCAAGGACCCGCCCGTCCCGACGCTCTGGACGAAAACGCTGACCTGTCCCTTGGTTTGCTCCCAGATCTCTTCGCCCATCCGCTCGTAGCTGGGCAACTGATCCGTGTTGTTCAACTGATCGGTCCAGTAGCACCCGGGAGCGGCGGCGAGTCGTCTGGCGGTCTCGATCATCTCCAGAGTGAGGGCCTTCGTCATTCCCCCGCCCGGGCTGGCCACAAGCGTGAGGCGGGCACCCAGGGCCATCATGTGGTCGCGTTTCTCCTTGCTGAATGCGTCCGAAGTCACGATCTGGAGAGGGATGCGCTTGGCGGCGCAGACGAAGGCGAGTGACACACCCGTGCTTCCACCTGTGTACTCGACCACCGAACCTCCCGGCTGCAGCCGTCCGTCCGCCTCGGCCGCCTCGACCATCGCGAGCGCCATGCGGTCCTTCATGCTTCCCGTCGGGTTTTCGTACTCCAGCTTGAGGAGAATCCTGGCGCTCCCCTTTGGAACCATGTGCTGGAGGGGAATCAGCCTCGTGCCGCCGATGGTGTCGAGCACCGTCACGCTTTCTTCTCCCCTGCCGGAATCATGGCCCTGGTTCAATTGGACGACGATATCCCTGGACGATCTCGTCGGCAGGGTTTCGGCTCAGCGGCGCCGGCCAGGGCGCTCGCTCCAGCCGGGGATTCGGTCGCTCCATCGTTTCACAACCTCGGAGCGACGGTTGCAACGGCCTCGGCCGATGTCATCACCGGAATGATCTCGAACTCCACCAGGTCCTCCCACCGAGCCGTCCATTCCAACAGGAGCTGCCGATCTTCGCACTCCATGATCTGGAAGCAGCGGCGAAAGTCGTCCGTGACCCAACTCGCCACGTACGTGAGACCGTCGGGCGCCAATCGCCCCTGGTCACGAAATCGGCGGTACACAGGCAATGCATCTCCACCGCGAAAATGCTCGATCACCATGTATGTCATCGAGCCTCCTCTCGATCGTGAGTATCGCCCGCCGGCTTGAGGCTCAGCGGTGAGGGTCAGGACGTCCGCGAGCAGGACTCCCGCGAGAAAGATTCTCTCCAGCCAGCTCTGACGATGAAGTATCCGTTCCGCCAAGGATCGAGAGATAGGCCCGCCATGGTCCGACTGCCGTCGAGTACTGGCGTGCCATCACGCGAACCACCTGACCAAGGTGACCCAGGTCGTGGGCTACCCATGTCGCGAGGTGTTGACTCAATGTCACCACACCGAACTCCGGATGCCTGCCGCGACGCGCCAGGTCGGCGGCCGTCAGCTTCCGTGCGACCAGGCGATCCAGGCTCTCCGCCCTCAACTGAGCGAACGTCTCGAGAAGCTCACCGAGCGAGAGCCCTTTGGAAGCCGCGAACATCGCCTCGCGATCGAATGCCGGAAAGGCAACGGCATCGCCGTGTCGGAGCAGGTGTTCGACGCGCGGCATCCAGTCGGTGCGATCGGCGTGAATCAGATGTCCGACGACGTCGAACGGGCTCCAGGTGCCGGGGCCCTCGGTCGCCCCGATCCAGGAGCCGGGAAGATCCAGGAGCAGCGCGCGGAGAACCGCAGGCGTCCGCCGGAGAACCGGCAGGGCGTCCTCAAGTTGAAACTCCACGGCTTCCTCCGAACGTCCTGTCAAAAACCGATCCGGCTGACGGCTTCCCGCTCAGCGGCGCCCGCAAGCAGGGAGCATCATTTCTTTTGCGCGGCCTTCCAGAAGCAGGATGGATCCTTGCACGGAGCATCCGGGTCACCCGGATGTTCGTATTCCAGGTGAAAACACAACCGATGCATCTTTTCGAAGACGCTCGCGTAGAGCTCTTGGTTGACGAGGACGGGCCTGCCGCACCGTACACAAATCGGCTCTTTCCCGGTCTCGTTGGGCATTACCTGGGGCGCACCGCGCGGGTGGCGCGTCGAGAGCGAGTCGAGCGGGTGGGGCGAACCGCCGCGAGAAGCGAGGCAGCGCGTCCGCGCCCCGGCATGTTGCCGCCATCTGCTGTCAAGACTCCCGCCCGCCGGTCATGGAATCCGCCCGGTCTCGAACATCGGTCGGCAAGACCCGGGCCTTTCGGGTAACGGCATCGAGGTGAACGGCAACGAGAACCGTCCTCGCGGCCACTTCTCCTGTCTCGTCGTTCTTCATCTCATGAGCAAAGCGAATGGCCTTTTGCTTGACTTCAAGGATCGCCGAGGAGACTGTGACGACGTCGCCGGCGTACAACTCACGCTTGTATTCGATGTGCTGCTCGACACCGGCCATTCCGATACTTTCGGCGCGCAGACGCGACGGCGTGAGCCCGATAGCGGAGAAGAGCTGCCAGGTCGCCTCATCGAATTTGGCCACATACCACATCACATTCATGTGCCCCATGTGGTCACACTGCGACGGATAGACCGCTCCCCGGTAGGTAATGAGAGGTTGAGTCAAGCTCCCCCTGATGCCCAACGATATCAAGCTCAGCAGCGAGCGAAGCGAGCCCGCTACAGCTCTGAAATCAGGCGGCGCCGTGTTGACGCGCGCTCGCTTTACCTGTGCGTCTTGGCCGGTCTTGTGAAAGCTAAGCCCAGAATATCCACACCAGTAGGACGACGCAGGCTGCGGGAACCAGAGCACCGATCAACGCCGCCCCGACGCCGGCGCCCCAATCCGCCAGGCTCGGGCCATTGGGATTTCTCGCCATGCGCTTGCGAACGGAGAGAGCCGCGAGCCCGAAAGCCGGCAGCGCAAGGATCGCGGCCAGGAGCGCGGCTTCGACCCACGCATGGGCCGGGTGCGCAAAAACGAGCTCGTCGGCGGATGCCGGGCCCCGCCGCAGGGCGGCGACGATCACGACCAGGCCCGCCGCCCCGATCCAGACCGCCCAGAGAGAGCGCCGTCCTCGACGTTGCGCCACCCACCAGGCGAGCCGCACGTAAAGGATGCAGACGCCCAGGCCCAGAAGGAGAGCGGGTATCGCGGCGAGACGACTACTGCTCATGGCAAGCCTGTCCGTTGGAGCAGCGGGTGAGGCGGCGGCGCCGGTCTTGCAACTCTCACGGAGATCGAGCCGTACCCTATGGCCTGGTCGGGCACTTCGCAAGAGCAAGCTCTTTCGTCATGTTCTCGACGATCACGAGTGTGCGCCAAATTCAGGCCGCCGGACGACTCGCGCTCGCCGGTATCCGCGGCGGCGAGGCCAACCAGGGCGCTCTAGGCGAGGCCAGGTGTTAGCATCCCACCCGTCCCTCATATTTGATCCAGGAGAACAGCGATGCGGAACGCGATCTTGGCGATGACCATGGCCATGGCCCTGACACTCGTGAACGGACAGCTGCGGGCAGCGACCGAGAAGACTCCACCCGCGGATGTAGGCCCGGGACGCATCGCCTGGTTCGATATCACGACGACCGACGTGGCGCGGTCCAAGGAGTTCTACGGCAAGCTTTTCGATTGGCAGTTCGCTCCGGTCCAGGGGAGCGACTTGACCGCGGAGATCGTGTCGGGCGGCACGGCGATTGGGACGCTTCGAGGTGCGGACGGGAAGATCAGCGGATTCAACGGCGTCGTCTACGTTCAAGTGACCGACATTCAGGCTAGCTGCAATAAGGCGAAGGAGATCGGCGGAACGGTGGTACCCGGGTTTCCCTTCAATCTTCCGGACGGCAGAGGCGCGATTGGCTTGGTCGTCGATCCGTCCGGCCATCCGGTGGGGCTGTACTCGAGAACGCCGCTTCCACCGAAGCCGTCCGCACCCAAGTGAGGATACCGGCTCGTTCCGGAAAACTCCGTCGCTTCCGCTGGCTCGGGACCTGCCTCGGCGCACCGTGTAGCGGACCTCGAGGCTTTCCGGTGTGTATCCCTACCGGCCCGTCGGTTCGAGCAGTATGACAACGTGACCTTTCTTGTGCCCCGCCTCCGCATGCCGGTGAGCCTCGGCAATCTCGTCCAGTGAATAGCGCCTATCGATCACCGTCCTCAGCTTTCCGGCCTCGATGAGCCCCTTGAGAAGAGACTGATCCCCGGCGGCCGCGCGTGCCACTCCGCTGATGACTTTCGCGGCGCCCGTGAGTGAGACCCACATCCCTCGAAGCATGACTCCAAGAATGGACGACAGCCGGCCGGAACCTCCGACGAGAACGTAGGCACCGCCTCGCTTGAGAGATTTCAGGCTGCGCGAGAAACCGCTCTTGCCGACCGTGTCGAAGACGACGTCATAGACCCTGCCGGCTCTCGAGAAGTCCTCCCTGGTGTAGTCGACCACCTCGTCAGCGCCGAGAGATTTCACCAGGGCCAGATTGGCGGTGCTGCACACTCCCGTGACATGCGCCCCGAAGTGCTTCGCGAGCTGAACTGCGAAAACCCCGACACTCCCGGACGCTCCGTAGACGAGCACCTTCTGCCCGGCCTGAATCTTTGCTTTTCTCAGGAAATGCAGCGCCGACACGCCGCCGAACAAGACCGCTGCGGCTTCCTCAAACGTCATGTTGGCCGGCTTTATCGCCAGCAGGGCATCCTCAGGCAGGCACACATACTCCGCATGCGCGCCGAACTTGAACCCGGGTGATCCAAATACCTGGTCGCCCTCCCGGAACCTGGTCACGGCCTTGCCCACCGACTCGACTGTTCCGGCGAATTCCGCCCCGAGAATCTGGATTTTCGTTGGACTCCGAAGGCCGTTCATGAATCTGACGAGGAATGGATCGGCTTTCCTGAGCCTCCAGTCCGCTGCGCAAACCGTCGTCGCATGGACGCGAACAAGGACTTCATTGTTTTTGGGAACCGGCTTTTCGACGTCCTTGATCTCGAGAACGTCCGGGGGGCCGTATCTGGTATAGACGGCGGCTTTCACGAGCGGATGAAGTTTGCCATCACAGATTTGAAGCGACCTGCTGGTAGTCGATGAATAACGGCTCGCGGCTCAACAATGCCAGCAAGGGCGTCTGCTGCAGGCGCGGGTTAGGCGTCATCCTCCAGCCTCTCTTGAGCGCCTTGTCCACTGCCAGAGGCCACCCGTGGTAGAGACGGGCAGGCGATGTCCCAATTGGCGGGCGAGCAGCACAATTTGCCCCCGGTGATGGCCTTCATGCGCGGCGAAATAAGCAAGAACATGGCCGACGTCCAGCGGAAGGTTGCGCCAAACGTACGTCGAGGGAATCGGAATCCTGCCGCCCGAGTCGCACCCGAGCTTGAGAAGGCTGTTGATGCCCACGCTGCTGCGTTTGAGAGCAGACACCAACTCCTTTCGGCCGACCTTGCGGCGATCGACGCTCTCCGGCACCGGGATGCCGTGCTCCTGACCGACCATCTTGATCCACATGCACCGAGCGTTGTGGATATGGCCTGCGATCATGCGGATCGTGCGACGCGGAGCCCCTGGCACGTTCGCTCCCCAGAGCGGCGAGGGCAGGCGCTCGACGAGAAAGAGCGTGACGCGGTTGTTGGTCCTCCACGCTGCAAGGATTGTGTCTTGGAGGTCAGGCGCGGCCAGCATGAGCGGCCTCTCAGTCAAGAATGCTGTTGGTGTCTCAACGGCTTGCGCAACATCAGTCTGGTCGACTCTCTGTAAAGCTCTGGTCGCGTGTCATGTTGTTGATTCCCCGAGCCACAGCCCACGAACCGGTCGACTGCCTGCGGAGAATCGACAGGCCCATCCCGCTGGCCCGCACGGCCGGAGCGTCGCCGGTGAGAGGCGTCAAGGTGACGGAATCGCGGCCCCAGCAGTACGCCCAGTCCCCCAGGACCTGGATTTCCTCGAACACCCAGTTCTGCTCGAACCTGTAGAGACCGAACACCCTTAAGTAGAGCGCTTCGACAGCAGGCTTGCCGCGGATAGGCTCCTGGCCAGGCGCGAGAAAGACTGCATCTTCTGTGATGAATGTGAGAAGTTGCTTGATGTCTTGCGCCGCCGCGGCGTCTCGCCACTCCGCGAACAGATTCCTGATCGCTCGCTCGTCCTCATGCATGGAATGTCCTCCAGGGAGCCCTGAGTACTCGCACACACGCGCCACTCATTGACTCGCAATACTGGCGTTCACCTGTGAAGTCCGAGCGACAGCGAGGAGTTCATCAGCTGCAGCGCCGGGTTGGGCGGCGTTCCGGGGCATTGTATTTCGATCACCCACGTTCCATTTTCTCGGTCGCCGGACGGAGGAACATGGTCTGTCCGACCGCCAGTCGACCGATGCGAGTAACCGTGCCGTAGATTCCCGCGGTGTTCTGATTCGCACGGACGATCGCCTTCATCAATTCCGGAGCGAGACTTGCCGAGTCGGGATCAATGTTCACGATCGAGCAGCGAAGGTCACGCATCGTGACGGCGATGGCGGGGGCGTCATCCTCCTCGCCGAAGGAGAGTACACCGCCCACCCACTCGTCCTCCTGGAAGGGAACCGATCGCAGTGAACGAACGACGACATTCGGGCGAAATCGTCGCACGTCCGGGCTCCGCCCTGCGAGGCGTCCGATCTCGCGCACCGTATCCGAGGCGATCACGGAGATGCTCGCTTCATCGAAGATGCCATGCCTTAACTGCATCATCTGCACGGGAGCCCCGTGGCGGCGTCCGACCTCCGTGGCCAGGTCCTCCCCGAAGACAGGCATCTCTTCGCCATCCGGCGTGTGAACATGTGTAGGAAGGTCTGCCGGGGCACTGTCGTCACGGTGGTGCGGAACAAACAGGACCAGGTCGGGAAGCTTGCTTGCTGTCAGCCAGGGGAACGCGCTGCGGTCATCAAGCTTCCGGAATGCCAGGCGTCTGTCACCATCGAGGCCGTGCCATCCCAGCCTGGCGACCTCGAGTCGTTCGCCGCACATGGACTTCACGGGATACCGGAAGATCGCCTCGACTTGTCCGATTTCTATAAGCATGTTGCATCCGAGTCCGCCCAACGGCTGATGGCTCAGCGGCGCCCGCGAGGGAGTCCGCTGCAGCCGCGGGTTAGGCGGCCAGAGGGCAGCGCATACGCTACGCGCGAAACCTCTATTTGACCTTCTCCCATATCAACTCCGCGACGATGACCTTGCCGTCGACATCGCTCGGCTGAGGGTCGGTGGTGATATGAAGTTTGCCTCCCTCGAGCCGCACACTCCGAACCTGATCGGTACCTGTCCAATTCTCGTTCCAGGAAATGTCTACGTGATGAGTGACCGTCTTGCCGTCAAATGTGAATGTGCCGGCATACGCGCCCATTGTGTTGAACAGCTCCGCGCGCTCCTCGGCCGTCAACTTGGCCATGTCGGTGGGCTTGGGCCGGCCCTCCTTTGCGACAATCGCGAACATGCGACCGTCTCGGCCGTAGCTCAGGAACCCGTGAGGAGCCTTCCCAAAAAAGGCGCTCGTTTCACCTGTGGCCAAGACACGTTGCGAGTAGCTGAGAAGCCGCCACGTTCCGTACAGGTCCTTGTTTCCGACCGCCCGACTCGCGACCGACGGTGGATGCGCCGACGGCACGAGCGGAGCACGCTTTCTCATGCGGTCACCTCTTCATAAAGGATACGGTGCAGGCCGCCAGGACTTGCGGCTCAGCGGGGCCCGCAAGGCCGTCCGCGGCAGCCGCGGGTTAAGCGGCCTAGCGAGAAACGTCTTTGCGATCCGCGACCCGAACGACGAGCACGACCAAATCGTCATCGGCGATTGAGTAAACCACCCGATATCGGCCGAGCCGGAAGCGGTAGCGATCGATTTCCCCCGCAAGTTTTTCGCAACCGATGGGCCGTGGCTCATCCGCCAGAGCGAGAATGCTCGCGACGATGCGCAGCCGGTCTTTCTTTTGGTCAACGGCCTCAATCTCCTTGGCTGCGGACGGCTTGATGAGGACCCTATAGCTTGCCACGCCGCTTGAGAGCCTTTACGAATTGCTCGAAGTCGAGATTGGGCTCCCGCTTGCGCTTCTCGAACGCCTCTAGATCCTCGGCATCTTCGGCCAGACTGAGTTTGACGGCATCGTTGACCATGTCTGAGAT
The DNA here is from genome assembly GCA_046728075.1 of Acidobacteriota bacterium. Lineage (GTDB taxonomy): Bacteria > Acidobacteriota > Thermoanaerobaculia > UBA5066 > Gp7-AA6 > JBKPDV01. The sequence goes on from JBKPDV010000144.1 coordinate 8,533, forward strand.
CGACTTGTCGGAGGCGGCCGCCTTGAGCCGCAAGGCCCCGGCGAATCTCCGGCTCGAAATACACGGTCGCGCGCTTGAGATAACTCATGGCGGGAGCCTAACGCTACGCCCCCCGTTTGCATCGCGGTTGGCGTTAAGGCGTCAAGACTCCAAGAGGCCGCTCATGGCTTGCGGCGCAGCCCTGCAGGCGGGGCGAGACATCCCTGAATATGACTTGACAAGCATATGAACAAACGGGTATATTCGCCGTATGGAATCCTCGTTCGCGATCATCGCGGAGCCGAACCGCCGGACCATCCTCAGTCTGTTGGCGTCATCGGAGCGTTCCGTCGGCGAGCTCGAGCGCCGGCTGCGGATGCCTCAGACCTCCGTGTCCAAGCATCTCCGCGTGCTGCGCGAGGCCGGCTTCGTGGAGGCACGCATCGATGCCCAGCGGCGCCTCTACCGGCTCCGGCCCGAGCCGCTCATGGAGGTCGACGCCTGGCTGGAGCCTTTCCGGCGCTTCTGGTCGGCCCACGTCGATGCTCTGGAACGCCATCTCGATCGGATGGAGCGGAGATCCAGGAAAGGAAAGAAGCGATGAGCGGCCGTGACAAGTACGCCCCCGGTCCAGCGGACAGAGCCTGGGTCAAGAAGGAGGGAGAGGAGTGGACGCTCGTTCTGGTCCGCGAGCTCCGTCATCCGCCGGCGAGGGTCTGGGAGGCGCTGACCGATCCGGCGCATCTGTCCGAATGGGCGCCGTTCGACGCCGATCGCAACCTGGGCGCCGTGGGGACCGTGAAGCTCACGACAGTGGGAGCTCCGACACCGCTCGTCTCCGAGACCCAGGTGAAGCGGGCTGATGCGCCGAAGGCGCTCGAATACAGCTGGGGTGGAAACGACCTCCGCTGGGAGCTCGAGCCGCTCAAAGCCGACGGCACACGCCTCACGCTCTGGCACAACATCGACCGCGGCTTCATCGCATGGGGCGCCGCGGGCTGGCACATCTGCTTCGACGTACTGGATCGGGCACTCGCCGGTCAGCCTATCGGGCGCATCGTCGGCCCCGAGGCCATGAAGTTCGGCGGCTGGCAGCGATTGAAAGACGAGTACGCAAAGCAGTTCGGCGTTTGAGACTGCCGGTTGGCCGACCCAACACAGCGTCGAAGCAAAGGAGGAAAAACCCATGGAAGCGACCCCGCACAACCCGCCCCTCTCCATGGCTCTGACCATGCCCCGCTCCAAAGGAATGGTCATCGGATTCTGGATCTTCACCGCGCTCCTCTGTCTGCAGATAGGCTTCACCGCCTATGCGCAACTGCGCCTGCCGCAGGTGGCGGAGATGTTCACTCACCTCGGCTTCCCCGCCTACTTCCGGGTGGAGCTCTCGTGGGCCAAGCTCCTCGGCGTGGTGCTGCTGCTTGCGCCCGTGCCGGCGCGGCTCAAGGAGTGGGCCTACGCCGGCCTCGCCATCACCCTCGGCTCGGCGCTCATCGCCCACTTCTCGGTGGGCGATGGTCCGGAGGTGTGGGGCTGGGCGGCGGCCACAGGCGTGCTCTGGGGGCTCTCGTACTTCTTCTGGCGCTGCCTGCAGGCCACGCCGGCGAATTTATTTGGAACTTCTAGGAGGAGAACATGAAAAAGTCCGGCGCGAGCCAGGGCCAGTCGGCATCGGCGCTCATCTCGAAAAGAATCGCCGAACTCGGGGACTGGCGCGGGGGAACCCTCAGCAGAATGCGCAAGCTCATCAAGGCAGCGGACCCGGACGTCGTCGAGGAATGGAAGTGGATGAATCCGATCTGGTCGCACGACGGCATCATCTGCACTGGCGAATCCTACAAGAATCACGTGAAGCTGACCTTCGCCAGGGGCGCGTCTCTGAAGGATCCGGCCGGTCTCTTCAACTCGAGTCTCGACGGAAACGTACGCCGCGCGATCGACATCCACGAAGGAGAAGAAGTTGACGAGTCGGCCTTCAAGGCGCTCGTTCGCCAAGCGGTCGCCCTCAACAGTTTTGGCAAGTCGAAACCTTCGAAGAAAGCGAACTCCTGAGGGATTCCGCCCCTGAACAGGTCCGACATCGGGGCGGCGGAGAAGTCGTGAGTGACGCTCTCGGTCTTCCCCTCGAGAATGCTCACGCTTTCGTGCCGTCTAACGCGTCGGCTGCATGCGTTTGTTAGGCCGGCGCCGCGTGGCCCCTTAACTCGAGCGAGGAGAACGCACTAATGGTGACGTAGTATCCGTCCGGATCCCGGAGCGAGAACTCCTGTGTTCGAGTATTCGGGTTCACGTGCGGCTCCTCTTCGAGTCGGTCGACGAGAGTGCGCGCCCTTTTCAGAGACATATCGAAATCGTCGACGCGGAAGAACAAGAGGAGCCCGTTGCCAGGTATCGCCTCGTCCCGGCTCATCAACGACGGATGCTCGTGCGCGCCCCACTGGTGGAGGCAGAGCAAAACAGTTCCGTCCGAATCGAGGATCTGACCAAAATAGGTATGTTCCGGTCGTGTCTCGGGCTGGCCGAAGAGCGACTGGTACCATTTGAAGCTATTCGCCACATCGCTTACGCCGATGATCGTCCAGGTGCGTTTCACGACGTCTTCTCCCGTGTGTTTAACGTTGTCAGGGGGCGTTCCGTGACTCGCCGCGATGTTTTCGCACCTCGTAACGAAGCCCAACCATGCCGCTCTTGTAGGCTTTGACCTCCACCAGATGGAGGGCGATGTCTCTGTCGAGCTTCTCGAAGAATCGGATCCCATCACCAATCAGGATCGGCAGGATCGAATAACGAACTTCGTCGGCTAGCCCGAGGCGAAGGCATTCGGCGGAGACCACACCGCCTCCAACAAACCAGATGGTACGGAACGTGGGCCGCAGGCGCCCATTCACGAACTGCGCGAGACCGCCTGAGTGGAACTGGACGGTATCCCGGGTCCGTGGCAGTTTACGGCTCGTGAGGACGAAGGTGGGTTTGTCGCCGTACGACCACCCCAAGCCTTGGGCTTCAAAGCGAAGCGCGGTCTCATAGGTTCGCGATCCCATGACGTAGCAGTCGATCGTCTTGAGGAACGCCTCGACGAATCCTGGGTCCATCGTGTCCCCGTCTACGAATTCGTCCGAGGTTTCGAGCCAGTCGACGCGCCCGTCCTTTCGAGCGATGAAGCCGTCGAGGCTGGCTGCCATGTGGATCGTTACGTGAGAATCAGGGTTTGACATCGTTCCGTCACGCTGACGGCTTGCGGCTCAGCGACACCCGCAAGGGCGTCCGCTGCAGCCGCGAGTTAGGCGGCGAACCGTTTGTAATCATTCGGCCGGACCACGTTCTGATCATCGCCAGTTTGCAGGCTGGCAAGAGGAGCAAGCGATCACTTGAGTTCGACGATGAGCACGTGCGTATCACTGGAACCGACGTTCACGCCAATGTGCGACTGCGCCTTGCTCCACGCGACCTCCCCGGGTCGGACGTCCCGGACAACCTCCCGACCGTCGGACAAGACAAACTGTCGCGTAAAAGCGCTCAGCGCACAAAGCACAAAGTCGGAATGATGATGGGGTGACGTTCGTTCACCCGGCGAGTCTCGATACTCGAGAACCCTGACGCGATCGTTTTCGAGGACCACCTTGTACTTGTCACCGTCGGTGACTACAGGATCACGGGATGGGTCACGAAGTTGATCCAGTTCGGATGCGGTGACGTTGCTCATGGGCGCTCCTTGCAGACACGAACAGAAGTGAGTAATGGGCCAGAGCCGCCTGATGGCTTGCGGCTCAGCGGGGCGCGCAAGCGCGTCTGCTGCAGCCGCGGGTCAGGCGACTGAACGCCAGGTTTCACAGAACGCCGGGTTTACCGCCCCGCTCCAGCCGGCACCCATCGGGCGGCAGCATCAGCGCTATCGTCGGGTCGTGTGTTGAAGGCTATCGCCGCACCTGGGGCGGCCTTATGAACAGCATTGATGACGGCTTCGAATAATGCAAGGCCCCGGGGCGGCAGGCGGACACCGGCTCCGATGACAACACAATCATATCTCTTAGAAGCTAGTTGACGCTCAACTGTCGGCCCAGCGGTTTCATCCGGCCGGATGTAGCCAACATCGGCCTCCCATCCGTGCTCAGCGAACTGCTTCAACGCAACCGCAATGCCGGCGTGAACCTTCTCGATGGTCATACCTGGTGGCAAAGCCGGGTCGGTAAAATCCACAGTCTCTGGATCGTAGCCGACGAGCAGAATCCGCGTCATGAGCCCTCCGTCGCTTTTGCGGCTGTCTCACTCTATCTCGGGTCGCCTGACGGCTCGCGGCTCAGCAGCGCCCCCAAGGCCGTCCGCTGCAGCGGTGGATTAGGCCGCTCCTGATTCAAGATGACCGTTGCGCACGCACGAGCACGATCTTGCCTATCACGCCTCCCTTCCCGAGCAGCTCCTGCGCCTGTCTTGCCTCGGCAAGAGGAAATCGCTGCGCGATGAGCGGCTTGATCTTTTTCTGTTGAAGGAGGTCGAGCAGGGCGATCAAATCCTGTCGAAACAATCCCGGTTTCAGCCGTTTGAGCGTCTGGATGCTGTAGGGGACGATCCGTTTCCGGCCCGGGAGAAGCCAGCCGCCGGCGATGTACAACGCGTAGATGGGGATTCCATGAAGGCGATTACGACGGCCTCTACGGTCCGAACCTAATCCCTCCCCACGTAGCGAGGTTGTATTGCCATAACCCACCACCCTCCCGCCCGGACGAAGAGCCTCGCGGGAATGCCAGAGGTGGGCGCCACCGATGGGGGTCGAAGACAGCGTCCACGCCCTCGCTCGTGAGGCGGTGGATTTCTTTCACAACGTCCTGATGCTGGTAATCAATTGGGACACCGCCCAGCTCAGAGACGGCCGGCGCCCCTCGCGATGAACAGGTACCGTACATCTCGAGTTCGGCAAGGCGCCCCAGCTGCAGGAGCGCCGTGCCGACGCCGCCCGACGCGCCGTGAAACAACACGCGCTGGCCTGGTTTGACCTTGGCGGAGCGATGCAGCATCTGATACGCCGTGACGTAGTTCAGAATGAGGCTGACAGCCTCCGCGGCGTCCAACCCGGATGGCACCGGAACCAGCTCGCTCTGCGGCAGACAGACGAACTCCGCGTATCCGCCGTGTATGGGCATCGAGGCAACGATCTGGCCCGGTTGGATTCCAGAGACACCGTTGCCGAGCCGATCTACCTCGCCAACCAGGTCCCAGCCCGGCGTGTAGGGCACCGGAGGCGTTTCTGGGTGGACGCCCTCGCGCGCCATGATGTCGGGCAAGGAGACGCCTGCGGCCAGCACTCGCACTCGTACTTCACCAGTCTTCGGCTCGGGGCACTCTTCTTCAACCACCTGAAGAGCTTCGGGGCCGCCGTAGTGAGTGACGATGACGCGCGTGTGTCTCATGGAGCTCTCCTTCCTCGCCGGGGACTCGAGCTTCTGCGGCCTAACGGCTTGCGGCTCAGCGGCGCCCGCAAGGGCGTCCGCTGCGGGTCAGGCCATATCGTGTTCATGTTCGAAATCGGCCGCGTCAAAAGAACCTGCGGAGGAACCGCGCCGCCTCATCCGAGATGCCGACAATCTTGTTCGTTGCCTGACGATAGAACTTGAAATTGAGCTCGGTCTCGGGTCGACCGTCGTTCCAGTCGGAAAACAGTCTGAGCTCGCTCCGCCCCAGGCGCCGATTTGCGAGCGCGGTGCGTCTGATGGTGATGCTCACGCGCGGAGTTTGCCTGGCGATCCCACGTTTTTTTGCGATCGCTTTCGCCGAGGTGACGACGCCGCTCGCGATGAGACCTGGCCCGCCTTCGTTCTCGCTCGCGAAGACGAAGATCGTGTCGCCTTTGGCGATGTGCTTGCCACCATACATCGTCTTCTGCGCGCTGAACGCCAAAGTCTCCGCCCGCGGATCGTTAACCTCGGCTTTGACCGCGAACATCATCGCATCATTGCTCTCCATGGTCGTCCACGGGGCTAGGCCTAACGGCTGCGGCTCAGCGGCGCCCGCAAGGGCGTCCGCTGCGGCCGCGGGTTAGGCCGCAGTCTTGCAGGCTGCCTCCCAGGCGCCTCGTAGCGGAACTCGATCAGGAACACGCGACGCCCGGGTCCATGCTTCGCGGTCTTGAGTAAATCCACGACGCCTACGAATCCGGATCGACGCGCCAGTGCAGGTGTGATGTCTTCCAGCGACATCTCGGTCACGGCGGTCACGACAATGTGGCCGGGCGGCAATGAGTACCACCCTCCGACTTTCACATGCGAGCGCTGCCACAGGCGCACGCTAGAGGTGATCTCACCCCGTCGGATCCGATCCCGCAACTCGCTCAGGAATTGCATTCAACTGCGGCCTAACGGCTTGCGGCTCAGCGGCGCCCGCAAGGGCGTCCGCCGCAGCCGCGGGTTAGGGAGTTGGTACAAGAGTAGCCTCGTGCCGCCGGCCTCCCTGCAACACACGATGCAAACGATCCCTCAGCCTCTCGCCTCGCGACCGTCGGACGGGAGGACCTGACGGCGCCTGCATGATTCTGGTCGCCACGGCAACACATTCATTGCAGATGTAGACCCTCGGCCCAGCAACCAACTTCGCGACTTGATCCTCAGTCTTCTGACAGAAAGAGCACCTCAGCCTACGGATGTGCATGGCTCAATGCCTTCTTTTCCAGACGTAACTCCCTAACGGCTTGCGGCTCAGCGGCGCCCGCAGGCGCGTCCGCTGCAGCCGCGGGTTAGGCCGCGCACGTCGTTGAGCCGTTAGACTTGGCGTCTCAGACCCCCTCAACGATCCGAATCTCCCGTTCTGCCGCCCCTTTGAGAATGGAGCGCACTTCTTGATACTCGGCGCTCTCATAGGTAGAGATAGCGGCAGCGACGCTGTCGAACTCTATGACGACGCAACGCTGCGACTCGCCGGCCTCGTACGCCCGTGCCGGGATACCGCGCGCCAGAATCCGGCCCCCATGCGCGTTTATGATTTGGGTCGCCGGGCCTGCGTACCTCGCGAGCGCGTCAGGGTCCGAGACGGAACGGTACGTCGCGATCCAGTATCCTTTGGCCATAAGTCAGTTCACCTCTTCGCGCTGTCTAACGGCTTACGCGCCGGCATTTATTTTTCCGGCACAGGCTTAATCTCGAAACGTCCCGAAGACATCAGGGCGAACACGCACTCGGCTCCGCTCGCACACTTCGCCGAGTGCGCCGTGTTGGCAGGAATCTCCGAGTAGGAGCCGGGACCGAGCCTCTTCTCGGTGGATCCCGCGTAGCTCACCAGGACCGTTCCTGAAATGACGACCAGCCGCTCCACCGAAGGGTGGGTGTGGAGCGGAGGCGCGAAGCCAGCCGGAAACTTCCGAAGCATTCCGTGCTCTCCAGTCTGCGGATCTCCCCACAACAGGACGCTCTTCACACCTGGAAGTCGCTTGTCTTCCTCCCATCTCATCTCATCAGCGGCCCAGAGCTTGGGTGTTTTGGATGGCTCCTCAGCAGCCGAAGTTGCGCTCACCGCTGACCACGCGCACCACGCCAGCGCGACATAACCCCCGATTCGCCTAGCTTTACGGACAGCACCCATAGATCCCTCCTTTGCTTTCACTGGTCTCAGGACTAATGAAGGAGAAAGCCTGAGAGCCACTGAAACCTACCCCGGTGGTGGCCACGCATCGATGACCTGACGCAGGGCAACGATCTTTCCGAGGTGGTAAGCATTATGAACGGCCAAGCTCTCGAGCCACTCGGCAAGCGTGACTCCCGGACCCACTTCCTCCGTCAGCGCCTCAGGTGAGCGCCCTAACTCTACTGCCGTCTCCGACCCGGCGAGAAACTCAGTGACGAGATCCTCCCAGATGCGCTCGTTGCCAGGAGCCTCTGGGGGAAACTGCGGTTCCCCGTCAATCCATGCAGCTGCGGCTGGTTCATCGCATTGAACGACGATCGACTGCCACTTGGTTGCGTGCCAGAGCTCCTCGTAGATCGTATGCGGGAGCCCAGGTGGCCGCACGTTCACCTGCTCGACCGTCAGGCCGGAGAGCAGGCGAGCCCGGGACATGAACTCCCCGTCAATGAAAAGATGCTCCCACTGACCCATGAATCGAATGCCTTTCCCTTAACGATATGCGGCAGTCCCCCGAACGGCTTGCGGGTTAGGCGGCACCAACTCTCGTTGCGACCCGGCCTTTGGAGCCATCGGAGAACACGTGCTCCCGTACATTCACGATCTCGCCGGGTTGATATTCCCAGATTTCGCCCTCCGGGACGGCCCCCACGAGCCGAAAGAGCCCGGAGCCTAAGACCTCAGCGGCGACCGGCCGCCAGCAGGTAACGCCCTCTTCGAGTAGCCCAACGTATATCTCAGACATCATTGAGAGAGCCCGCCTAACGATATCGAGTTCAGCGGCGAGAAGGAAGGAGCGCAGCGACTGACGCCGAGTCCGCTGCAACGCGTTGTTTGGCGGCGACCGTGGTAAATGTGGGACCTGAGCTTACTGTTGCCTGACTATATCGACCGAGATCTCCACCGCCGGCGTCGTTCCTCTATTCTCAAGCCAGTGCGTCGTGTTCCTATCCTCGGGCCAGCCCACTCCCGGTCCGTACTCCTTCGCCACTCCATTTCGATGGTCAGTGATCGTTCCTTGCAGTATGTAGACCATGCCCGGCCTGTCTTTATGGTCGTGAATCGGGCCGAAGACCTCTCCAGGTTCGATAGTCACCATTCGCATTCGAAGTTGGCGCCCTGCCATGCCTTCGATTTCAGGGCCAAGGTCAAGCGCTGCTAGTAGCTTCACCGTAACACCTCTCGTCTCGAGTGCCGCCTGCTCGTTTCTCATCGAGGTCTCCTGTCTGTACGTTTTAGCCGCCTAACAGGCGGCGCGTCAGCGGCGAGCGAAGAGCCGAAGGCGATGAGCGAGTGCGCTGCACGCCCTTGTTAGGCCCGCTGCAGCTCGAGATCACTCTCACCGAACGGCCTTTACGGGATAATGACAAGCCGCCGACCGGGCAGATCATTTCTCCGCCAGGCCGACTCGACATCGGCCAGCGGGACTCGTTCGGTATCAATGTGCAGTTGGCCGCTGGCAGCCAGCGCCCACACCTTCGGAAACGCCTCGAAGATGACGCTATGTGGAACGCTGCCTCCGCCAGTCCCGCTGATCTCAATGCCGGAACTCCGCAGCGCAGCAGCCGACAGAGAGATGGTTGGGCCAGCCATTTCGCCAATTTCAATCAGCCGCACACCTCGTGACTCAGCCCTCACGTCATGGCCGGTTAGGGCAGCGAGCAGGACTTCCGTCGGGTGGCCCCAAACATAATCGAGGACAATGTCGAAGTGCCCCCGGAGAGCCTCCCGACTGAAGGCTAAGGCGAGGTCTTCATCCGACTGGCTCAAGGCAATGGTCGCATCCGCACCGAGCGAAGCCAGGGTTTGAAGGATGCCCTCGTTACGCCCAGCAGCAACAACACGGCCGGCGCCCAGGTGCTTTGCGATTTGAACAGCGAGCTTGCCCGCTACCCCGGTTGCACCGAGGACCAGAACCGTCTCCCCTCGCTTGAGCTGGGCTCGCCATGTCAACGGCAGCCAGGAGGATAGCGCGGGATTCGGCAGAGCTGCCGCGATGCAGTCATCAACGCCCTCCGGAACGGGAACGCACCAGGTCCGGGGCACGACGCTGAGCGTGGCCATCATCCCATAGGGTCTTCGGGCCCCGCCGCAGAAGACGCGAGTCCCGTTCTCCAGGACCCCCACTCCGTCAACGCCGCACACCGCCGGCAGCTGACCATCGCTGCCATAGTGCGAACCGCTCGCCAGGGCCTTGTCGATATTCTTCAGCGAGGCGGCTGTGACATGTACGAGCACTTCATCCTGGCCAGGTTGGGGATCAGGGAAGTCCTCGAAGCGAGGTATCGCGCCAAAGGCGTGCAAAACGGCAGCCTTCATCGGCAACCCGCCTCGGGGGCCAACCTAATCACGACAGATCCGTCCCATGCGGTGCTCGCAGCGGCCGAACGGCTTGCGGCTCAGCGGCGCCCGCAAGGGCGTCCGCTGCAGCTGAGGGTTAGGCCGGATTCTGTTCAGACGGCTAACCGGCCCCGCGAGAAGCTCGCACACCGTGGTTCTACGGAGCAGCGTCCCGCCCAAGTCAAAGGTGACCAGCCCTCTCGGCGTGAGTGCCATGTGCGGCTACCACACCTGCCGAGCCATCGCCATGATTTCGTTCACGACGACCTCGGGCGCTTCGATAGGCACGTCGTGACCGACAGAGGTATGGCTGATCTTTGATTGTCGCGAGCGCGAGGCGATCTCTTCCTGGCCTTCGAGCCAATACTTGCGCAAGCGTTCGGTCGCTGTATCCGACCAGCCTGCGGGCTTCCGCCACTGAGCTGCGATGATGACGAGAGGAACGTGGATGCGGCGCTGCTCCGCTGTCATTGCGGTTTCGAGATCGGGCAACGCACCCTCTTCGAATCTCGCTTCCCACCAGTCGCGCGAAGCGCTTGCCGCTTCGAGCTTGAGGCGCAATGCGGCGGGAAGCTTCGAGGGGAAGTCTTGCTGCGGCCACTTGTCAGTGGCGCGCCACTCTTCCATTTCCCTGGTCCGCCGTGCGCGGTGCGCAGCCGACGCCTGTTGCAACTCGGGGAGCTTCGTCCGCGACGACTCGAGATTCGGCGGGTCGACGACGATGATGCCGGCGATCTCGGCGGGATATCGCCAGTAGTACCGCTGCATGAGAGATCCGCCCAACGAATGGCCGACGAGGATAAATGGCGGCTTCTCGCCGCTACGACGCAGAAGCTCATGAAGATCAGTGATATAGCCGCCGACAGTCCGCGACTGCGGCGGATCGCTCCAGCCGAACCCAGCACGATCGTACGAGCAGGTACGAATCTGGTCGCGCAGGGCGTCCTGCACGAGCCACCACTCGTAAAATCCGACGGCGGCGCCTGATTCCAGTACGACTGTGTGCGGTCCTTGGCCGATGCAGACGACGTGGAGGCTTCGTCCTCCGATATCGACTCGCTTGCCAACAGGTACGCCCACCGCCGCAGAAACGGCGAAAAGAATGATCGCAGCGGCTACAAGCATTGCCTTCAGTTTATGTCGCATTCGATGAATCGGGTCGCCACAGCACCTCACGGGCCCCGAGAGAGCTGGTTTCGGATCTATCGACCGGCCGAACGGCTCGCGGCTCAGCGGCGCGCACGTGCGCGTCCGCTGCGACCGGTTGTTAGGCAGCAACCACCAGAACGTAAGGCGTGCTTGCTTCTTGCATTCGCCGGTCGTCGCTTCGTCGCAACATCTAGTCTACCTTTCGAAGCGTCACGGTCATGGACGGCGTCCAACGCTTGCCATCGTCCGAGTGCTCATGGTTTGCCGTCAGGGTCCTTCCACTGTCAGTGAATACGCCCTTGCAGCGGTGGTGCCTTGCCTGCCACGTCCAAGTACCATCTCGGAAAGTCAGCGTCTCCGTAATTACGTTCCCGTTGTGCTCAAAGAAGTGGGTACGGAATTGATCGGTGGCTGGATCGTAACTGATGACCTCGAGCCGCCCACGTCCTGTTCTCCAATACGGCCATACGCAGGATGCATGATGAACTGCCCACCCGGCCCCCACTGATAGACGTCGCTCGCGAAGATCCTGGCCGACGGCGCTCCTGGTGCCGCGACAGTCTCACCCTCAGTCAGCCATCGACCGATGAAAACCTCGAGCCGATCGAGTGCGCTGGGACGTGAATTCGATCTAGACATGGCGTCACGTTCCCTTCCGTTGGCGTTGCGTCCTTTGCGGCCTAACGGCTTGCGCTCAGCGGCGCCCGCAAGGGGCGTCCGCTTCAGCCGCGGATTAGGCGCATCGCTCCTGGGCAGGCGCGGCGGAATCAGAGGCCCCTCGTCCGTAAGAATTTGTCGAGCTCGGCGCTCGTGATGCGCCCCGCCGACTGTCCGAGAGGATCGTTCAGCCTGTTCGCACCAGGTCGGAACACCCAGAATTCGGTCTGTCGCTGTGAGTCTCGGGCGATGACGACGTTCGTCGTTTCGCCGCGGTCGATCAATTCGATTCGGATCGGGACCATCGGATGGCTGTGATGAGCCCACACGTGATCCACCAGCCGCAACGCCAGAAGCAGGGCTCTGGGATCATTGACCTGCTCGCCGTTCATCCGTACCTCGGAAGCATTGCTGATTTCGGCAAGCAACTCTTTTCGGGCTCGTCTCTCACTTACATGATCCGTCACAACGAGGCCAGCGCCAATGAGAAATGCCAACACGGCCAGGACGGGGACACATCCGGGAGGACGCTGCCGTTGCGGCGACAAGGACTCAGTCACAGCTCCGACACTCGCGGTTCCGCAAGTAATGCGCCTAACGGGTGGCGCGCCAGCGGCTCGCGAAGAGCCGAAGGCGATGAGCGAGTCCGCTGCACGCGCATGTTAGGCCGCCTGCCGACAGTCTCGGGCCCGCGTCCATATCCGCGCCGTCGAAATTCTCGGCAACAAGAGTTCAGCCAACGAGTAGACCGTCGTTCCTGACTTTGACCCACCAGACTGTCTGAGGCAGCGCTTCGACGGATGGCTACCTTCTCGGCTCATACCGCATCGCCACCGCCCCCGAGTCGAACTCCAGCCGGCTCACGAGCTTCAAGTCGACATGCTTCGATAGCCCCGCGAACAACGTCGGTCCATGGCCCGCCAGCCTGGGCTGCACCACGAACTCGTACTCATCGATCAATCCCAGCTCCGCCAAAGCCAGCGGGAGCTTCACGCCTCCCACGAGCAGTCCCTTACCCGACTCCCGCTTGAGCTGTTGAACGGCCTCGCCCAGGTCCCCGCGCACGAGCTCCGCGTTCCAATCGACCCGGTCCAGGGTGCTCGACACGACGTACTTCCTTTTCGCGTCGATCGTCCGGGCGAAGGGTTCCATCCAATCAGGCCTCGCTCCCGTCCCCGCAGGCGGCCTAAACGCTGCCTCCATCATTTCGTAGGTCACCCGGCCAAAGAGGAGGGCATCGGCCTGGTCGAGGTTCTCGACCGCGTGACGATGCAAGTCTTCGTCCGTGGGGATTGCACGATGATCGCAGCACCCGTCCAACGTGACGTTGATGGAATACCGAAGGGGTCGCATTACGTAAGAGTACCAATCACCATAGGGCCGCCCAACGGCTTGCAGCTCAGCGGCGCGCGCAAGGGCGTCCGCTGCAGCGCGTTGTTAGGCCGCAGTTCGGTCTTGGCTGCGCCTATGATTTGCCCCAACCTGGAATTGCCGCCGCCTGCTGAGCCCACTTGGCCAACTGCGATTCGTTTAGGTCGTCTTCGTGGATGTCGATCCATCGAGCCTCTTTGGCGGTGCCGCCCGGCGGGACGGGTCGCAGCGACGTGCCCTTGAAGAATGTGACCTTCACGTACTTCCCGAAAACGTGGAAGCTCAGGAACCACCCGTGGCCCTTGACGCCATACATGGGCGAATTCCAGCGTACCGCCTTGTGAACTCCAGGCACTGTTCTTACGATGAGCTCGTCCAGGCGACGCCCGATATCACGCTTCCACCCCGGTATGGCCGAGATGTAGGCCTGTACCGGGCTGTCGCCATCTGCTTTGGCGATCTGCGGGTTCCCGCCCGAGAGCAGCACGGGCTTTGACGAACTGGAGGCCGGCTTACGCATACGTCTCTCTGCGGCCGAACGGCTTGCGGCTCAGCGGCGCCGGCAAGGCCGTCCGCGGCACTCGGCAGCGCGTAACCGGCACTACCACGTAGACCACAACGTGAGACCAATGAAGAGTACCTGCATGGGAATCCGTAGCCAGAGCGGAGTGACAGGATTGCCCCGCAGCGTGAGCCCTGCTTTCGCCGCATGAACATTTGCCGGCAATAACGCGACGAACAGCAGAACCAAAGCCATCCCCGCTACCCGTTGTACTTTCGGGATCAGAAGGCCGATGGCGCCAAGGATCTCGCAAATCCCCGTGAAAGCGACCATCGCTTTGGGTCTGGGCACCCAAGGTGGTGTCATTCGTACGAGGTCTTCTCTCGTACGCGTGAAATGAGCGCTTGCAGTGAAGACAAGCATGAGTGCCAGACCAAACCGCGTTGCCGCTGGCCATGAGGCTAAGGCGTCGAGGCCGAGAGCTCCGAGGCCCCGGAATGCGAGGATGCCGGCAATGAGAATGATTAGAACCGTCATTCTCGTATCGTATGCGAATGCCGCGAACGGACGGTGCGAGTGCTGACCAACGACATGGAGTTCGGCGGCGAGCGAACCGAGTCCGCTGCAATGACGGGTTAGGCCGGGCCTGCGGCGGACGCGCCACTCGGCCTCGCGCTAATGGTGGAAAGCATGGTTGCGACGAGCTCCTGCTCGACGCCATCAACGCCGAGAACCTCAGCCAGACACACTGTCAGTTGCCGCCCCGCACGCAGAACCCGTCCGCGTGCGAGCAGCCGCGGCGCCTTGGCTGGTGCCAGGAGGTTGATCTTGAACTCCACCGCTAAGACCTCGTACCCGGGAGGGGTCAGCGTGAGCGCGGCGTAGCCGTTTGCTGAATCCGCGATCGCGGCGGTGGCGCCCGCGTGCATGTACCCGTGCTGCTGAGAGAGAGCGGGAGAGAACGGAAGTGCGATGTGCACCTCGCCTGGCTCGATGAGCTCGAGCGAGGCACCGAGGGTGGACATGAGGCCTTGCTGCGCGAAGCTCGCGCGGACGCGGGCCGCGAAATCGGGATCCTGCAGCGTTGCGCGAGGTGCCATACGGGTGAGATTAGCGGGACCTGCCAGTGGCCGGCGGCGCTGCCGCCCAGGCGATCCTGACCCAGCCTAACAGACGGCGCGTCAGCAGCAATCGCGTGCGAGCGAAGCGAGCTGCGGAAGTCCGCTGCCTGCGCATATGAGGCCGCGCTTCCGATGCCGCCTGCGCGGGTACCGCGGTCAACTCGGTCGCGATGGTGCTGACTGCCCGTCGAGTTCAAGAATGGGGGCAAGATCGAGTGACCGCATCGCGCTCACTGCCGCCTCCCAACGACCCTCGGCGCAGAGGCCCTGGACGCCTGCATCCTCGTAGGCTCGGCTCGCGACTTCGACCATAGCGCTGCGGATACGCTCGGCGAGATCGTTCACAGCTCTATTCGCGTTGCCCTCCTGGCGCTGATCATGCGGAAC
>JBKPDV010000145.1:0-10004 GCA_046728075.1 Acidobacteriota bacterium
GAGGCGGGCGCGCGGCAGTATAGGCAGCGGCGGCGGCGGCCCTCGAGACCCTTACGAAACCTTGAACTGGTCCGGCGGGGCCTCGGGAGGCCGCCCGGGTTGGAACATGTTCGCGCGGCGTCAGATGCGGACGAGCCCCGCGCCCCAGTGAAGTCCCGCGCCTAGTGCCGTGAAACAGACCAGGTCTCCGGGCCGCACCCGTCCGAGCGCCTTCGCCTCGTGGTAGACGAGCGGCAGCGTCGCCGCCGTCGTGTTCCCGTAAACCTGGATGTTGTTGAAGACTTTTTCGTCGGGCAACCCGAGGGTCTTTTGCACCGACTCGTTGATCCGAAGGTTTGCCTGGTGCATCAAGAGCAACGACAAATCCTCGACCGACAAGCCGAAGCGGCCGACCACCTCACGGACGATGTCGGGCATCGCCGTCGTGGCCAGGCGAAAAACCTGTCGCCCCTCGACGACGGGGATGGTTCGATTCTGCGCGAACATCTCGGGCGAGAAATACGGAAAAGACGCGGATCCGCCGCCGGGCACGTAGAGTTTGTCCCAGTGGTTCCCGTCCGTTCGCATCTCGAATCCGAGGAAGCCGCGGCCGTCGTCCGCCTCGTGCGCCTCCAGAACGAAGGCTCCCGCTCCATCGCCGAAAATGACCGCGCGATCCCGGTGAGCCGTTCCCCACGCATAGGCCTCCGGTGAGACCGGACCGTCGGAGTCTCCGAACATGATGGCCCACTCCGCCTCCGTCCAGGGATACAGCGAGGCGTGACACTCCGCGCCCACCAGGAGGACGCGCCGGGCGGCGCGCGACCGGATGAAAGCGTCGGCGACGTGGAGCCCGGAGAGAAACCCGGCGCACTGCATCCGGATGTCCAGAGCGTGCGTCGAGCCCATGCCCAGTCGGGCGGCCAGGAGGCCCCCGTTGCCCGGGAAGTAATGCGCCGGAGTCATGGTCGCGAAGATCACGAGATCGATGTCGGAGACTTCGACGCCCGCGTCGGTCATCGCGTGTCGCGCGGCCTCGACTCCCAGGTCGCAGGAAGAGGTTCCCTTACGAGCGTACCGCCGCTCTCCAATGCCGGTCCGCTGACGGATCCACTCGTCGTTGGTGTCCATCAAGCGGGACATGCGGTCGTTGGTCACGACCCCGTCCGGGAGGAACATGCCCGAGCCCCGGATCACGGTGGTCAGGGAGGTCACGGAGCCGGCATTATAGCGGCCGGGCGCCGTGTCCGGCGCTGGGGAGAGGCGTCCGGCAGGAGGCCCGTGCTAGCATCGATCAAGCCCATGCTCGAGTCTCGGCACCCGGTGGCGCACCTTCGGCGGCCGACACGGAGGGTCCCCGGGCGCCGTCGCGCGCAACGCCTCGGGCGGATTCGGGGAGCCCAGCCGTGATCCGCATCGAGCACGTCTCGAAGACGTACCGGCGGGAGTCCCAGCAGATCCCGGTCTTGAAGGACATCCAGCTCGTTCTGGAGAAGGGGGATTTCATCGCCCTGATGGGGCCCTCCGGATCGGGAAAGTCGACGCTTCTGAACCTGATCGCCGGTCTCGACCGACCCACGTCCGGAACCATCACCATCGACAACAAGGTCATCTCGGGACTGTCCGAGGCCAAGCTCGCGCCCTGGAGAGCGCGCCACGTCGGTTTCATCTTCCAGCTCTACAACCTGATCCCCGTGCTGACCGCGCTGGAGAACGTCGAGCTGCCCTTGCTCTTGACCGGGCTGGGTCGGAGGGAGCGGATCGACCACGCGCGCTCGGCGCTCGCGATCGTGGGACTCGGCGATCGCATGGACCACTACCCGCGCCAGCTTTCCGGAGGCCAGGAGCAGCGCGTCGCGATTGCCCGCGCGGTCGTGACGGATCCGGTTCTGCTTGTCGCGGACGAACCCACCGGCGACCTGGACGCCAGGAGCGCCGAGGAGATTCTCGATCTGCTCAACCGATTGAACTCCGAGTTCGGAAAGACCATCGTCATGGTCACGCACGATCCCAAGGCGGCCTCGCGGGCGCACCGGGTGGTTCACCTGGAAAAAGGGGAGCTCTCGCTGGCGCAGATGCCGCGCCAGCAGGTGGAGTCCTTCGTCGCGGCACGGGGTCAGGAGGCCCGGACAGGAGGGCCGTCCACTCTTCTGGAGACCCGTTTTCTCCAGAGAGTCGTCGCCGCGATGGCCGACTACGCTTCGGCGCGGTCGGGCGCGGCCGTCCCTGCGGTGCGGCCCGGCGCGGCCCCGGCCGCTTCGGCCGCTCCGGCCCGTCCCGTCGCTCCGGCCCCTTCGAGCGACGAAGGGTTTGAAGGCCTGACGGCGCTCGACATTCTGGAGTTGACGCAGAGACTCGACACTCTCTTCGAGCACACGTCCTTCTCGGACTCGCCGGCTCCGGTTTTGCCGGGCGTGCCCACGCCGCCGGCGCGGCCGACGCCGGTGACGCCCTCGCCGGCTTCTTCTTCACGCACCGCAGCCCCGTCGCCGCTTCCGCGCCCGCCGGCCGCGGCCGTGGCTTCACCGCCTGCCGGCTCGCCGCGCCGCTCGGAAACGATCGAGCTACTCGAGAAGATGCTCGGGGAGGAGAAGGCCCACGCGCGGTCCCCGGCGCCTCCCGGCCGGCCTCCGCGCTCATGAAATTCCTGCGGCTCGTTTTCAAGAACGTCTTTCGCAAGAAGACCCGAACCCTCCTGACCATGGGCTCGATTGTTCTCGTGCTCGTCCTGACGGTGGTGCTGACCTCGCTTCTGGCCACGCTCGAGCGCGAAAACTCCGAGGGCAAAGGGGGAACACGGATCTTCGTTCAGCATGCTTCCGGACTCGGCTATTTCCTGCCTCTCTCCCACCGGCAGAAGATCGAGCCGATCCCCGGAGTTCTGGCCGTCACTCCGGAGGTCTGGTTCGGGGGAACCTACATCGACCAGCGGCCCCAGAATTTCTTCGGGCAGCTCTCGACGGATCCGGAGACCTGGAAGACGATCTTCGACGACTTCTCCATCGATCCGGCGCAGCTGACCGCCTGGCAGTCGCAGCGGGACTCGTTCATCGCGGGGCAGCAGTTGATCGATCGGTATCACTGGAAGATCGGCGACCGGATCCAGCTGACGGGTTCGTATATTCCTTTGAACCTCTCTCTGGTGTTGGCCGGCATCTACCGCGGTGCGGATGAGTCGACGATCTTCTTCCACAACAAGTACCTGGAGAACTCCTGGATCGCCCGGACGGGGCAGACCGGGACCTTCGTTCTCCGCGTGGCGCGGCCCGAGGATGTCGGCCGGGTGACCGAGGCGATCGACGCCTATTTCAACAACAGCTCGGCTCCGGTCAAGGCGATGCCGGAAAAGCAGTTCCAGCTCCAGTTCGTGGAGATGCTCGGCAACGTCAAGCTGCTCATCCGCTCGATCCTGCTGGCGGTTCTCTTCACCGTCGTCCTCATCACCGCCAACACCATGGCGATGAGCGCTCGGGAGCGGGTGACCGAGATCGCCGTGATCCGGGCACTCGGGTTCCGGCCTCGAGACGTGCTGTGGCTCGTGCTGGCGGAGTCCATCACACTCGCCCTGCTGGGAGGCGTCGTCGGCGTTTTTCTTTCTTTCCCCTTCACGCGGCTTCTCGTGGGGGGCTTGAAGCGATCTCCCGCGGCCATTTTCGCGTACAACTTCCGCGTTCCGGTCTCCTCCATCGCGACGGCTTTCGTGGCCGCGGTCGTCATCGGCACGGTCTCGGGATTCGTGCCCGCCATTCGCGCGGCGCGACTGTCCGTCGTGACGGCGTTGAGGCAGGTTGCATGAAAAAAGGCGAAAGGCGAAACGCGAACGGCGAAAGGCGGGGCAATCGCTTCGCGCATTCGCCCTTCGCCCGTCGCCCTTCGCCCCGGCGCTGAGAGAACATGCCGCTCCCTGTTCGTTACAACTGGCGCAACGTCTTCGGGCGAAAAATCTCGACTGGAATGACGGTGGCCGGGATCGGCCTGGTCGTGGCGGTTTATCTGCTCGTCCTGTCGCTCGCCGAGGGAATGCGCAAGACCTTCGAGGCTCCCGTCTCCTCGCGCGCCATCGTCGCCTTGCGCGTCGGCGCCCAGTCGGATGCGATGAGCATCATGGGTCTGTCGGAGTACGAGGCCGTCCGGACCTTGCCCGGGATCGAATCCGACGCGGCGGGACGTCCTCTGATCTCCCCGGAGATCGTCGTGCTGATCCGGGTTCCCCGCAAAGACGGCCGCAAGACCAACATCGTGGTGCGGGGAGTCGTGGAGGAGGCCTTTGCTCTGCGGCCGGCCCTGAAGATCGTGACAGGTCGCCGGTTCCGGCCCGGCACGAGCGAGGCGATCGTGTCCAGCCGCACGCGGCAGCGCTTCGTCGGGATGAATCTGGGAGAAACGATCAGCTCCGCCGGCCAGCGCTGGACGATCGTCGGAGTCTTCGAGGCTTCCAATTCCCCTTACGATTCCGAAGTCTGGGCGGACCTGAACAACGTGCAGGCACAGACGCATCGCGAGGGGGTGCTCTCGGTCATCCGGCTGCGTGCGGCCGACGATGCGGCGCGCGGGCGGATCATGACGGCGATCGAGGGAGACCAGCGCATCAAGCTCGCGGCCAAGACGGAGAAGCAGTACTTCGCCGACCAGAGCGGCGCCGCCAAGCCGATCGAATTCCTCGCGTACCTGGTCGGGATCATCATGGCCGTCGGGGCCTCCTTCGGGGCGATGAACACGATGTATGCGCAGGTGACCGCCCGAACCCGCGAGATCGCGACGATGCGCGCCCTGGGCTTCTCGCGTGGCGCGGTGCTGGCTTCCTTCGTCGCGGAGTCCGTCGCGCTGGCGCTCTTGGGCGGCGTGATCGGCGCCGCCGCGGCTGCCCTGGCGATCCATACCATCTGGGCGAGTCCCACCGGAACTCAGAACTTCGCGACCTTCGCGGAAGTGCTCTTCAATTTCGCGCTGACTCCGGAGCTCGTCGTGCGCGGTCTGCTCTTCTCCGTCGGCATCGGTCTGCTGGGAGGTTTCTTTCCGGCCCTCCGGGCCTCGCAGCTTCAGATCACCGGCGCGTTGCGACGCGCCTAAGACCCTTCAGCGATCGCGAAGGGGCTGGACGTATCTTCCGGGCGCGAGAATGTCTGCGGGATCCCAGGCTTTCTTCAGGCGCGCAACGGCTCGCCAGTAGGCGGGCGCCGCCTCCCGCATCTTTTTCTGGGCGGCCACGGAGCCGCGATAGGGCACGTAACCATGATCGAGGAGGACCTGGAGGAGCTGCTCGTGACAGTCCCGCGCCCGCGCCGTCTCGTCAGGGCTGCCTCGGTCGAAGGAGATGGGAAGGATCGCGCAGATCGAGCGTTCGTTCAAGAACGCCATCGACACCTGGAATTCGAAACCGAATCGGTGGAGGATCGGCTCAGCGATGCGCTCGAGCTCCTCGACCGCTGCCGCCGTCATGGGCAGGACGGGCGAGACCCAGACGAGACCGCACTGGCTCGCCAGAGGATCCTGAGTCGGGCCGGGATCCCCGCGGGAGCGCCAGTGACTTCCTTTCAGGCTCTCGTAGACGGGCGTGCCATTCAAGAGCTGGAAGCCCAGGCGAAGATTTCGCACCAGTGCGGCGAGAGGCGCGAGCGGGCGCAGGCGGGCCGCCAGGCGCGTGAGCCTCTCCAGGCGTGCGAGCTTGCGCTCATCGACGAAGAAGACTTTCTCCAGCCCCGGCATGCCGGACAGCGCTCGTCTCAGGGTCCTGCGGGCCGCCCGCACCTCGGTCGGTGTTCCGGTGATCGAACCGCTCACGGCCCAGGCCGAAATCCGCCGCTCGCGGCAGACTCGCTCGACCCATTGCGGGTCCGCAACCTCCAGAGCCTGGCGTCCGTCGAGCCGGTCGTAGGGAAAGCGCGCGGCGCCAGTGAGCAACCGCCGGTCGTTGAAACAATGCGAGATCGAACGCAGAGTTCCCGCCAGTCGCAGCGGACGCAGCCGCTCGATGAGCGGTCCGATGGCCGACCGATCGCGCAGCGTGATGAAGTAGGCGAGCAGCCGCGGAGGTCTCGGCATCAGCCAGACGGTCATGCGGGTCACAATCGCGAAGTTCGACTGAGTCAGCAACCCGTCCAGCGACGGCCCAAGACCGCACTTGTAAACATGCCGGGCCCTTGCGCTGGCGTAAGCCCCGAAGCCCGTCGTCAACAGAGAGCCATCCGGAAGGACCGCCTCGAGGCACACGACATGCGCGGACCGATCTCCGTACTCCGTGTGGCCGAATCCTCGCTCGAGAGTGTTGCCGATCAGGCTCGCATCGGGCCCCGCGCCGGTGGCGTCGACCATGAGCGGCAGATTGCGCTCTTTCAGATACTCGGCCAGCCGTCCTTGCGTCACGCCCGGCTCGACGACGGCATAGGCGAGCGCGACGTCGACCTCCAGGATGCGATTCATCCGCGACAGATCCAGAAGGAGGCAACCGGCGAGCGGAGCGCACAGATCGCCGTAACCCCAATTCTTGCCGGTCGAGATCGGGTAGATCGGGAAGTCGTGTGCAGCCGCCCAGCCGACGACCGCCTGGACTTGCTCTCGACAAGATGCCCACAAGATACCCGCCGGCGTCGTTCCGTCGGGAAGCGTCGTGCGTGCCGTTCTCGAGAGCTCGATCGGCTGGGCCGAGACGTTTTCTTCTCCGACGATGCTCGCCAGCGCGTCGATTTGTTCGTCCGTCAGAACCCGAGGTCGCAGTTGCGGCCGGTGGTCCCGAACGGATTCGGAGATCTCTCGAAATTCCGAAGCTAATGACATTGCTGCCTCTCGGATGAATCGAAGACGAACGTGAAAAGATTGCGATCCCGAGGAAGCCAGCCATAGAAGAACAGGAGTAGCTCGGGGGCGTTCTTGAGATCGCCGCGGAGACCGATCGCCGGAGCGCCTTTCACTTCCGAATAGGGAGTCACCTCTCCGAATCGCTCCATCAACCAGATCGTGCGATAGAAGGTCGCATGCTTGGGATGAACGGCGATCACGAGATCATCCTGACGCTCGGCCATGGCCAACCTCACCGCGGCGCGCATCAGATGCATCAGAATTGCGGTCCCCCGCACGTGTTTGGCAATGGCAAAGTTCCCGACTTCCACGATTCGGCGTCCGGCACGGCGGGCTCGCATAAGTGCCTCGGGATAAAGCTCATCCATCGGCAGCCCGACGGCTCCGTCGAAAAGCAGGGTGAGGGTGCCCACGACTTCGCCCTCCCGCCGCGCAGACACGACGGTCGTGCTCTTGACGGCGTGGTGCGGAAGCAGGATGCGCATTCCGAGCGGGTGGGGTTCCATGTAACCCTCGCCCACATAGACGTCGTGGACGAGTCGTAACGCCGCCGCGATCTCGCGCGAACTGGTGGAGATGCCGACCTCGGCTCCGCACCCGCGGTTCAAGTGGCGGAGAGTCGCACGGCGCAGCTTCTCCGCGGCCGGATCGGCATCGACACGGATCGTGTCGGAGTCCGCTTCTGCAGAAACCGCGCTCGCGGAGGATTCCCGCGGGAAGGTTTCGTTCTCTCCGGGAAAAACCGCTCGACCCGGGAGGGCGATTCCGGTCGAGACGGCGGCCAGCGCCGCAGTCTCGGCCGCAAGGGCCCTATCCGGTCCTGGCGGGATTTCCGGTAATTGCTGCCATGACAATCTCTGGCTCTCTTTCTTCGGCGCGGCTTGGCCGCAGCGCCGCCGAGGGACAAGACACCCTCCGCGAAACGACCCGGTGAAATGGCATAGGAAGAGCGTGATGATACCTCTGATCGCCCTCGGATCCGGCGCGGATGCCTCTCCGAGAAGACCTTCGGTCGGGGCTGGAGACCTGGCCACTCGGACCGGGTCTTATGGACAGGGGGGGCGCAAGGGGGTCGAACGGGTCCGCCGACGCCCTCAAAGCAAAGAAGATACTGAAGAGAGGGCTTTTTCCCTTGCGGTGGGCGCTCCGTTTCTGTACTGTCAACTCCACTCTATAAATGACCTCGCCGATCCTGGGACGGCGGGGAGTGACGAGAGTCGTTGGTGGGCGGCTTTCCTTTCTCTCCGCGGTCGCGCTCGCGGAAAGGGCGGCCCCACCCGGTCGCTGGATCCGCTTTTTTTGCGACATCCTCCTCCTGCCCGCTTCTGAGGAGCTCCTTCAAGCCGACCGTCTCCTTGCCGTTCGAAGCGCGCGCCGGGCGCTTTCGGAGGGCCGCTCGTGAGCTCCTCCTGGGCCAAAGCGCTCGAGAATCTGCCGCGGCCGATCAAGCGCCGTTCCTATCTGCGCCATCTCCGCTTCCACGAAGGAGAGCTCCGCAACCTGACCTTCAAGCTTGCGGAGACGGCGGAGGAAAGGGAGCAGGCCTTCCGCGTGCTCCACGACATGTACGTCCGCCGCGGTCTGCTCGATCCGAGTCCGAGCGGTCTGAAGCTCAACGTCTTCTCGCTGCTTCCGACGACGGCCATCTTCATCGGAGTCCGAGAGGGCCGCGTCCTCTCGACGATGTCTCTGGTCGAGGATTCGCCGCTCGGCTTGCCCATGGAGGATCTCTACTCGGATGCGGTGGAGAAAGTCCGAAGTCGGGGCGGTCGTCTCGCGGAAGTCGGAGCGCTGGCGGTCGGGCGAGGAGCGCGCGGCAAGGGGCTTGCCCTCCAGATGTACAACCTGATGTTCCGGTGGGCTCACTTTCATCGGTCCGTGGACGATCTCGTCATCGCCGTCCACCCCCGCATTCGTGACTTCTATGAGACGTTGCTTCTCTTCGACAAGATCGGAGGCGAGCGCCGCTACTCCTCTCTGAAGGACGCGCCGGCGGTGGCGCTGCGCCTGGACCTGCGAACGGCCGTGGCGCGCTATCGGAAGATCTACGACAACAGCGCCGACTTTTCCGAGGCGTCCAACCCCGGGCGGAACTTCTACCGCTTCTTCTGCGTGGAGGAATACGAGAACCTGCGCCTTCCCGCGCGGGCGATCGGCGGGGCGCTCGCGCCCGTGCCCGCCTTCCCTCCGGCGCAGGCCGACGCCTTCCTCGAGCGCGAGCCGATCGACATCGGCAGCCTCACTCCGGAACAGAGAAAATATCTGCTGAGACAGCTGCCGAAGCTCAAGTCTCTTTCGCTGGTCGAAGTGGACTTCACCTCGCGCCCGCGCTCCGACAGCGTGGAGGCGACCCCCGAGGAGCGGCTGCGCGCGCTGGTCGCCGCGGCCACTCGCGCCCCGTCCGCTGACAACACGCAACCCTGGCATTTCGAGATCGATCCTGCCGGGCGGATCGATGTCTTCCTGGACGAGGCGCGCGACACGTCGCCGATGAATGCCGGCCAGCGCCTGGCGAGGATCGGGGTTGGAGCGGCGATCGAAAACCTCGTGCGCGCGGCGGCGCGGAGCGGATTCGCCGCGGATGTGGAGGAGACCGAGGGGGCCGGCGTCGCGAGCGTGCGCCTGGAAGCGCGCGCGAGCTCTGTCGACTCGATCGAACCCGCCATGGCCGCGCGTTCGACGAACCGCCGCGTCTACGAAGGACGCCCGCTTCCTCCAACCGTTCTCGCGCGCCTGCGGGAGGACACGGGAACCCAGGATCGGGTCCTCACGGAGTGGGTCGACCGCACGCGACTCCCGGCCCTCGCTTCTCTCCTGGCCAGAGCCGACGCGACCGCGGTCTCTCAGCCGGCCATCCGAGAGGCGTTCTTTTCGCGCGTCCGCTTCGATGTCCCGCGAGGGAAGCCGGCGTCGAGCGGCCTCTCGATCGACTCGCTGGAGCTGTCTTTGCCTCAGAGGCTCGCGCTCAAGATGATGCCGAGCGCGCCGAACTGGCTCTTCCAGTTCGGAGCGACCCTGCGCGGCTACACGGCGCATGTCCAACGGTTAGTCGAGAGCGCGTCCGGGCTCTGCCTGATCATCGCGCCCGACGCAACGGAAGGCAGCGACGTGGCTGTCGGCCGGGCGGTCGAGCGGGCCTGGCTGGCGCTGACGGCTCAGGGCCTGGCGGTTCAGCCGATGATGTCGCTTCTGATTCTTCAGAACATTCTCGAGCAGGAAAGCTCGACGGC
>JBKPDV010000146.1:0-33503 GCA_046728075.1 Acidobacteriota bacterium
CGCCTGGACATTGCAGCGCTGACGAGCTTGCACGACGACTGGCCTCCGGGATTTGGATCGAGGACCTGGATGGCGGTTCCGTCGAGCTCGCCAGCGGGCGGTTCCGTCTCCACTTTCCCCGGGCACGCCGCGTCCGGCGGGGACGACTCGCCGACGAATGCGGGGCGGGCTGGCTGGCCGGCGAGATACTCCCGGCGTTGAAGTCGATCGAGGGAGCCGTCGGCCACGAAGTTCATCCCTACCGCGCGCTCGGTTTCTGCGCGCGCGGCGGTCAGGTCGTGCCCGTTGGCGGCGCAGCGCCCGCGATCCTGGTCCGGGGCCTGGCCGTGCGCTCTCCCAGGAAGCCGTAGGCAGTCGAGTGGGAGCCCGAACCCCCGGCGTGAGCTCGGAGGATGTCGTTGCCGAGCTGTCGCGGCGGGCCGGCGCGCACTGGGAGCTCTACCGGAAGAACGGTGAATCGCACGAGCTGACCGCCGCCGGAGCCACGCGGCGCCGCGCCTGGCGCCGGGAGGAGGGGTGGGCCGCGCGCTGGTGGGAGCAGGAGGGCATTCGGTTCGTGTGCGCCTCACGCCTGGACGAGCTCCTGACGGCGATCTTCCTGGCGCAAACGGTCCGGGTCAGTCCGACTCCAACTCCCGACTGGCCGGAGTCCCGATCTCCCGACGCCCCGCCGGCCGCGCAAGTCGAGCCGCCGCCGGACCTCTTCCCGGATCTCGCGCGCGCGCTTTCGGCCGAATCCCGCGGAGAGGGACAGCTCGCGGAGCTGACGCTCTCGCGCGGGGTCGCCGTCGAGAGGATCGAGAACGGTTCCGGACTCCTGGTGACGCAGGCCGCCAAGACCTTCGATGGGGTGGCGCTGGCCATTGGACGCCGTGGAGGGCGGTCCTGCGAGGCGCGGGTCGTCTTCCGCACGGAAGAGGAGCCGGACATGGCCGCGGTCGCGCGACGCCTTGCCGATCGCGCCGTCCTGCCTCTGGCGGAGCGCTCGACGCCGCTCGCCCGCGGCGAGTGGCTGCTCGATCCGTCGGTTGCGGCGGCGCTCCTCGCCGGCCTTTCTCCGCTTTTTACCGCGGAGCGGTCGCCAAGCTGGCTCTCGCGGCCCCACTTCGGAAGCGGGCAGGTGTCAATCGTCGACGAGGCGAGCGCCGACGCCTCTTTCGACGGCGAAGGAACGGCGACCCGCCGGGTTCCCCTCGTCCAATCCGGCGAAGCGGTCGGCCGGCTCCGCGACCTCGTTTCGGCGGCCCGTTCGGGGGGTAAGTCGACGGGCCACGGAGTGCGTCCCTCCTATCGATTGCCGCCCGCTGTCCGGCCGCGACGAATCTTCTTCGAAACGGCGGCTGGCGTTCCGCCTCGGGATTTGCTGACATCCGTCAAGCGCGGGCTCTTCGCCTCGGCCCTGACCGCGCCCGTGCAGGTCGATCTCCAGAAGGACCACTTCGAGGTCGAGTTCACGGGCGTCGCCGTCCTTGCGGGCCGGGCGCAGTCGCCCGTCTCCGGCGCTCGCGCCCGCGGACGGCTCTCCCAGCTCCTGCGGCGGATCACGGCGGTCGGCACGGATCGGCAGTTTTTCCCGATGCCCTATCCCACCGGAGCGCCGACGCTCCTGATCGAGCGCGCGGATTTCGACTAGCGCCGCTCGAGGTCTCAGGTCTAAGGTCTAAGGTTGGGGTGCGATTTCAACTTAGACTTTGGACCTTCAACGTTCGACCACTCCCGCTTCCGGGGTCGGCGGCGGCGGGATGGGAGTGATCAACGGAGGCGGGCCCGGAGTCGCGAAGACCGGCGCGCCGGGTGGAACGACGGGGGCGGTGCCCGGAGCCGGAGGCGGCGCGGGAGCCAATGCCTGCGGCCGAGTCTGGCCGGCTGCCGGGGCGAGCGGCTCGGGGTTGCGAGGAACGACGCCGGTGCGCGGAGGAGAGTCCGGCACCGGCTCCTCCCCTTCTTCGGCGTAGATGGCCCGGTCGTAAGGAAGACGCCGAAACCGCCTCTGGTCGGCGTAGCCGCTGTCAGCCGCGAGCGACGCAGTCGCCAGGCTCCTCTCATAGTTGGAGAGCTCGGCACGGTCCAAGAGACGGGTACCGACGACGAGCGGATTGTGGCGCGGATCGCGCATGTCCGGGTCGATCCGCAGCGCCTTGGCGTACACCTCGATCGCCTGCGCTTTCGATCCCCAATTTTCGTAGAGACGGCCGAGCCGAAAGAGACCGGGCGGAAAACCGCGGTTGCGGTCCACCGCCGTTTCATAGGCGTGAATCGCCTGAGAGATCTTCCCTTCCGTCTCGAGAACAATACCCATATTGTACGGCGCCAGATAGTTGTTCTTGTCCAGCTTCATCGCGATCTCGTAATGCTCCCGTGCCTGCCGGGGAAAGCGTCGCAGCGCCAGCAGGTTGCCGAAGTCGTTGTGGAGCGCCGCGGAGGTCGGGTCCGCCTCGAGGAGCTTCTCCTGCTCGCGGATTCTGTCGTCCAGAGGATTTCCCGCAATGAGGTAGCGCCGATAAAAGGGCTCCTTCTGGGCCGGCTGCGCGGCCTTGGAGTCCCCTTTCTGGGCGCTCGCCGCGCCTCCCAGGACGAGACCGAGCGCGACCAGCGCTCCCATAGTTTTTTTCATCGCTGACCCTCGTTTCCGGCGGATCCGCCCGGGGCGCCACGCCGCCGGGCTACCAGCTTGACTCGACCTTCTCGCTCGGCCACGTCGAACTCGACGTCCACGTTGCCGAAACGCTCCTTGAGCTTGTCGCGCTCCTTCTCCAGGCTTTCCTTGAAACGAACCAGATCGTAGCCGCGCACGTCTTCCCCGCGGGACCGGCGCGCGGCCAGGTACCGATCGAACAGCTCGGCGTCCCGATCGACGGCACCCTTCTTTCTTACGGAAGTGGGAGCGGCCGCGTTGGGTCCACTTCGAGCCGGAGATGTTTCGATGTGCCGGGACTCGCGGACAAAACCTCCATGCAGTCCTGGTCGTTTTCCGGCCTCCTTCTCCGCGAGGAGGCGATCCCATCTGTCGCAAAGCGCGTTGAACCGGCCCTGGAGCGTCGCGAACCGGTAGCCGTCGGCAGCGGAGTCCGGCTCTCCCGCGGCGAAGTGCCGGACCATTCTCTCGACCCTCGTGCGCGACTCGACCGGAGGCCTCCCCGAGGAGCCATAGAGGAAGGCGTCGTACTCGGCGTTCAGATCTCGAATGGCTTTCTCGAGACCCTGGAGCTCCCGGTCCCAGGACATGGACCTATAGTAAGACCAGCCGTGAGACTAGTAAGACCAGCCGTGAGACGGGAGACATGAGAGACGGGGACGGAGAGGCCTCAGGACGGGGGGACGGGGAGACGGGGGGACGGGGTGACCGGCCCGAGAGACATCCGCCCTCGATGGATTCGCTTCTCTTATCGCCATCAGCCATGCCCCTCAACGACCTGTACGGGCGCGAGAACCTGAAAGAGGAGCTCCGGCGCGCGATGGGTCGCGGGGAAGTCCGGGCGGCGGCGCTGATCGAGGAGGCGGGGACCGCCCTGGCACGCCGTTTCGAAAGGAGCCTGCGTCCCGTAATCAACGCGACGGGCGTGCTCCTCCACACGAATCTGGGCCGGGCGCCTCTGTCGGAGGACGCCCGCCGGGCGATCGAGGAGGTCGCGCGCGGTTATTCAACGCTCGAATACGAACCGGCCAGCGGCGAGCGCGGTCGCCGCCAGGACCATGTCCGGCAGGCCGTTCGCGATCTCTTCGGATGCGAAGACGCCATCGCCGTCAACAACAACGCCTCGGCCGTCTTCCTCGCGCTCTGCGCGCTGGCGAGCGGCCGCCGAGTTCTCGTGTCCCGCGGAGAGCTGGTGGCGATCGGCGGTTCTTTCAAGATCCCCGAGATACTCGAGGCGTCGGGAGCACAGCTCTCTGAAGTCGGAACGACCAACCGAACGACGATCGCCGACTACCGCCGCGCCTTGACCACCGACGCGGCGTTGATTCTGACGGTCCACCCGTCCAACTACGAGATTCGCGGCTACACGGCGCGGCCGGCCCCGGGTGAAATCGCCGCGCTTTCGCGGGAGAGCGGAATTCCGTGGCTGCATGACCAGGGCACGGGAGCCGTGGTGTCGCTGGACGAGTTCGGAGTCGCCAACGAACCCACGGTCGGCCAGGCGCTCGCCGACGGCGCCGACCTCGTGAGCTTCTCGGGGGACAAGCTCTTCGGCGGTCCGCAGGCCGGCTTTCTCGCGGGCAAGGCCGCCCTGGTCTCGCGGGCGGCTTCTCATCCCGTCGCCCGGGTGGTGCGCCCCGACAAACTGACTTTCGCGGCGTTGGCGACGACGTTGACGCAATGGAAAACAGGGCGGTGGCGAACTTTGCCGATCTACCGAGCCGCGGCTCAGAGCCTCGAAACGCTCGAACGGCGTGGCAACGGAATTCGCGAGGCCGCGCGTGTCGGCGGCTCGGGGCTCGAAATCGAAGTGGTTCCGGCCTCGAGTCTCTTCGGCGGCGGGACCAGCCCGGAAAAGACATTTCCTTCCCGGGCCCTCGCGTTGCGCCATGCGCGGATTCCCGGAGAGGACATCGCCCGTTTGTTGCGGGAGGGTCACCCGCTGATCGTCGGCCGGCTCGAGGAAGGCGTGTTGCTCCTCGACCTGCGCACGATCCTCCCGGAGCAGGATGCGCAAGTGGGAGGCCGACTGGCCGAGCTTCGTGAGAATATGAGCGCGTGAATCGAGCATCCTGGAAAGCCCGTGCCTCCATTCCGATGACGGCGGCGGCTCTCCTTCTGGCCGTTGCTTGTCACCGGCAAACCAGCACGGGCGCAAGACAGCCCACGCCAAGCATCTTCGTGACAGTCCCGCCGCATCCGACGCCGATTCCGATCCCCGGCCGCCCGACGCACACAGCCGTCCCGCCTCGATAATCGTCGCTTTCGCTTGCCCGGGGCCTGCGCCCCACGTCGCTTCCGCTTCCGCGGCGCGCGCCTCCTCGCTTCTGCGAGACTTCGCGCGCCGCGACCCTCACTGTCGCCGGATCGACCAAGCGAGGGGCGCTGGGATTTACTTTCTCGCCCGCCGGGCACGCAGATGGCTACGCGTCGAGGGCGTGTTCCTTTAGCTTCGCCTCGAAGCGTCTCGGAGTGAGACCCAACGCCTCGGCCGCAGCGGTGCGGTCACCGTGCGCGCGCTCCAGGGCTCGTGTCAGCCACGAACGCTCGGCGGCGCGGGCTCCTCTTTCGCGCACCTGCTCGAGCGTCTCATCCTTGCCGCCCGGCTCGACTGCCGGAGTTTCCGGGAAGAGACGCAGATGCTTCGGCTCGATCGGATCATCGCCGGCCAGGATCATCGCCCGCTCGAGGCAGTTTTTCAGCTCCCGGACGTTGCCGGGCCAGGAATACGACCGCAGCAGCTCGCGGGCGGAGGAGCGCAGGGGGATCGGCTTCTTCTTTAGCTCTTGCGGCAGATGCTCCAGGTACCAGTCCACCAGCGGATCGATGTCTTCGGGGCGCTCGCGCAGGGGCGGAATCCAGAGGGGGAACACGCGCACACGGTAGTAGAGGTCCTCCCGAAAGAGACCCTCTTTCACGAGCCGGTCGAGACGGCGGTTCGAGGCCGCGAGGATCCGGACGTCCACCTGGATCGATGTCGTGCCCCCCACGCGATGGAACGACCGCTCCTGGAGAACGCGCAGCAGCTTCCCCTGCGTCGGCGGCGAAAGCTCGCCGATCTCGTCTAAGAATATGGTCCCGCCGTCGGCGAGCTCGAACTTGCCCAGACGCCGGGACGACGCGCCGGTGAACGATCCTCGCTCGTGGCCGAACAGCTCGCTCTCGAGGAGCGTGTCCGGAATGGCCGCGCAGTTGATGGCCACGAAGGCGCGCGGCCGGCGCACCGAGAGCGCATGGATCGCGCGGGCGAAGAGCTCCTTGCCGGTCCCGCTCTCTCCTTCCAGCAGGACCGTGGCGTCCGTCGCCGAAACGCGCTCGACTTCCGCCTTGACGGCCTTCAACGCCGCCGATTCCCCGACGATGGGGGGCAACGACCGCAACTGCGCCTCCGCAAAGAGAAGCGACTCGCGGCGGCCCGCTCGACGCTCGATCGCTCGAGCCACCAGGATTCGGAGGAGGTCGGGGTCGACCGGCTTGGTGATGAAATCCTCCGCTCCCCGTTTCATGGCATCCACCGCCGCTTCGATGGTTCCGTAGGCGGTCATTACGATGACAGGAAGCGTCGGGTCGACGGTCCGCGCGGCGTCGAGCACGGCCAGACCGTCCGCTCCGGGAAGTCGCCAGTCGGTCAGGACGAGGTCGGTCTTCTCCCCCGCCCGAAGCCGCTCGACCGCCGCTGCCCCGCTCGAGAGCCCAACCACGTTCCACCCCTCGGCCTGCAATGTCTGCTCGAGGACCGAGCGCAGGGAGTCCTTGTCTTCGACGACGAGGATGCTGGCCATGGTTTGAGACTAGGTTACAGCGGGTTGCAAGAGTCCCGGAGGCGTGGGTGCGTGAGAGGCTCGAGGCGAGGAACGAAGAGATGCCGCCAGCGTCGCCGGACGCCTGAGACCGGGGGGCGCGGGGGTCTCCCCCGCCTGAGTCATTGCGGGGGCTTGGGCTGGTCCTCTTTTCGCGTGGCGCCCGGGATATAGCCGTTCTTGCCGTCCGCGGGAGGCTCCGTCTTGGCCGCCGCGGACGGAGGCGCGTAGAGGGAACCCTGGCCGTAAGGAGTCGGAGCCGGAGCGGGAGCAGCGGCCGGCGCGCGACTCGGCTCGCGACTCGGCTCGCTCGACATGGAGTCCGAGGAGGAAGCCGGCTTGCCAGCCGCCGGCTGAGGCGCCGTGTCGGCGGGGGCGGGGAGCGCCGCGGGAGTCCAGAGGGGGCTGAAGCGCAGCGAGGTCACCGTTTTCTGTCCCACCTTGAGGCTCGCGGAGAAATCGACTTCCTGACCGGGCTCGATCGTCCCTCCCGAGAGGGTCCCTTCCGAGCTCGCGAGGGTCTCGCCCTTTTCCCCGAGGGCAGCGACCGCGATGCGGGTGCCGGTCGCGATGCTCGCTCCGACATTGCGCAAAACTCCGTGAATCGTGAGCTGGTCACCCGCTTTTTGCTGGGAGTATTCCCCGACCTCGACTCGGGCAGGAGTCAGGCCTCCCGCGCCTTTCTTCTTCTCGGACTCGGGCGCGGAACCCTCCTGGGTATGCGCGACGTCATCGTCGGTGATCCGAACGCGCGCCTTTGGCCGGTTCAACCGAGCGGCTTCGGCCGGACTGGAAGGCGGGGACGTGAGCGCCGGGTTGGCCGCCGGCGCGGGCGGCGCTGCCTTGGCGGCCGAGGTCGCCGCGAAATCGACTTCCGACGCCGGCACCGAAAAGATCGTTCCGTCGCTGCGGGTCAGCAACACGATGTTGCCTTGCCGCATCATCGGGGCCGACAGCTCCATCCGGGTTCCCCCGCGGAGCACGACGACCTCTCGCGGAGCGCTCGAGAGAGCGCTCGCCGCGAAGATTAAGGCCGCTACCCAGGCTGCCCGACGGGTCACTGTTCCTTGACGTTATCCCTGTTGGAGCGAATTGTCGAGGGTGTATTTTGCTGGTTGACGCTCCCACCAGAGAAGAGGACGGTGTCGACCGTCTCTCCGGTCGTCGAATTGATCGTCTGCGCAGCGGAGGCCACACCGCCTCCGAGTCCCTGCTGGTAGTCCTGATAATTGGAATTGTGCCCGCTGCCGTAGGCCCCGCGTCCGCTCAAGAAGAAGAAGCTGTAGCGGAAAGAGCTGCCCTCGGTCGTGCAGGGGTTCGTCGCGTCCGGCGTGAACGTGATGACGTAGATGAATCCCCGCGTCGAGAAGGGCGTCGAGGTCGCCTTCTCGTTGACCCCGGCGAAGGTCAGGAAGTATCCGGCGCAAGGGGAGCCGGCCGGGCATCCGGCGTCCAGCGGGAAAACATTATTCAGGGGCGTCACGCCCGTGGGAGTGATGTCCGTCAGGTTTGTTTCGTGGAACGTCACGGGCGGAACCTGGCCATTGTCGACCACGAAATGGAGCCGCTTCTTCCCTCCGACATTGCTCTTCGTCAGATCGGCGCGGTCGCCGGTGCCGAAGGCCACGCCGAGAGTGGGCCGGGTCCCGCCGTTGATGAAGATGATGCCGGCCTGCATGTAGATCGGCTGCAGCGGCGCACTTCCGGTCGTCGCATCGTAGAGCAGCAAGGGTTTCATGTGCGAAGGCTGCAGGCGACCGCCGGCGTCGAGCACTCCCGGCGCGCTTCCGTCGGTCAACAGTCCGGGCGCGAGATCGACGCGCCACATCCGTCCATTGACGTCTCCGATGTAAACGAGGTCCAGGTAGCCGTCGTCGTTGTAGTCGACGACCGCGGCGCTGGCGGGCATCGGCGCGAAGAGGATCGGGCTGGTACCGGCCGTCCAGTTTGCGCCGTCATAGCCCGCCGAGGCCTTGTAGAGCACCTTGCCTGTCTCGACATCGATCATGTAGAGCGAGCGGCCCTGAGTCGCCTTGGTCGTTCCCACGTCCGCCGGCAGAATGGTATTCCCCGGCTTGAAGGTGGGATCGTAACCGCCGCCGACGATCGCGACGTAACGATCCTGGTAGCAGGGAACGGGCCCGGAGCAGCCGGTCGAGGAGATGACCTGAATCCGCCCGACGATCGGTTTCGACCACGTCTCGGCCATGTACGGCAGGCCCAGACATGTCGAGGCGTCGACGTCGCAGTTGTCGGTCATCTCCCACATGATCTCGGGGTAGCGCCGAGGTGTTGACCCAACCTGACACCCCGCCGCCGGTGCGGCGGGGTTGCTGTTGTCTCCGAGACACGGCGGCGAAGCATCCTTGTTGCCGGCCTGCTCGCCGAAGCGCGGGTCGGTCGAGGCCAGAGGCAAGAGCGTGTCGGGCTGGGTGACGTCGAGGGCGTAATAGTAGACCCCGCCCTGCCGCAGGCTTCCCACCAGGACCGTCCGCCAGAACCGGTTCGAGTCCGTTGGTGACGCGGCGAAATTGGGATCGATGAAGACATCCGCGGTCGCCACCGCCCCGTCGACGAAGTACTGCGGCGCCGGCGGGAAGTTGACCATGCTCGGGAACTTCAAGTTCATGATGCTGCGCGGCGCGTAGGCGAAGATCTCCCGCCCCGTGCCGAGGTCGAAGGCGTCGTTGAACGGGTGCGTGGCCGGCGGACCATCGTCGCGGTCCCAGACTCCCGCATCGAAGGCGTGCAGGAAGCCGTCGTTGGCGCCGACGAAGAGCACCTTGCGGCGCTTGCCGAATTGATTTGCGAACGCTCCATAGGAACAGTCGGCATTCGAGCCGTCGGGGAGGAATCCGCACGCGCCGGGTGCGCCGACCCGCGGAGTCAGGTTCGCCGTGAGGAACTGGAAGTAGCGCGGCGGATCGAGCTCCAGGGGCTCGGAGTGGAAGATATCGCCCAGCTTGTGCGCGTAGCCCGGCGGGCTCGTGGCGTAGTCGGTGCGCTGCTGCGGCGAATTGCATCCCGGCGTACCGGTCCCGACGTTGACCGACGGCACCGGGCAGTCATCCTGGTAGAAGTACGAGTAGCGGTTCAACTCGGTCGCATGCGGGCCGACGTTCCCTGTCGGCGCAGAGGAAATATTCTGCCACCAGGTATTGAGCACCTGATCGCGGTCGCCGCTCGGCGGAATCGGCGGCACCACGACGGGCGGCGTGTCGTTGGTCCCGCCGCGGAGGAACTGGACCGTAGCGATCGCCTCATCCCGCCGTAAGGGGTCGGACGTGGTCGGGAAGCCGAGGAGTCCTGTGCCCATGAGGGTCATCAGATCGTCAAAGCAGGAGCCGGCTGTGTTCCAGCCGCTGCAAGGGGCGACATTGGGCAGGAAGTCGCGGCGCACCAGCGGAACCGCTGGGCCTGCCGAGTCGCCCCAGATCATCCGACGTCCGGGCCAGATCTTGATGGCGCCGAGGGGATCGTTGGCCGCGGCCGCGCCGCCGATGGGCGCGGGCGTCACCGAGCCGATCAAGTTCGTCACCGGATTCGTATAGCCGAGGATTCGGGCGGCGTCCCAGAGCGGACGGCGGTCGGGCGGCGTTGCGCTGGTATCGAACGCCTTGGCCGCGTCGGGATTGCTTTGATCCGGGTAGAACGCTGTCCCTCCCAGCGGCGTGGGCGTGGGTGTCGGGGTAAAGACGACCGGCGTTGCCGTCGGACCTCCCGGGGTGGGCGTATCGATCGGCACGGGCGGCCCGGCAGTGACGACCGGCAGGTTTTCCGAGTTATCGAGCTTGAAGGCCTTGAGCGAGCCGCTCCAGACCGACCAGGTCGAGAGAGAGCCGTCGACGTTCAGATGGCTCGGGATGACGGCCCCGATGTGCGCGACATCATTGCCGATGCCGCTGCCGACGGAGGGCACGGACGGGGCGGCGAAGAACTGGGCCGACCGCTTGAGCTCCAGGATGCTCGCCAGGGCCGTCTTCAAGGCGGCCCTGTTGGTCGCGCGATAGAGATGTCCGGGATTGGTCCCATCGGCCGAGCTGCTGTTGTCCGCGACGCACTGCAGATCCACGGAGGAGGCACTGTCGGGAATCATCGCCACGACGTAGACCGGCACGGCGGTGACCGGAATGCTCGGATCGATGGCGTGCGCGTCCGCGCGGGCCGTCGGCGGCGACGAGGGAAGCGTTAAGGTTCCCAGGTCCCCGGCCGGGCCCTTGGGGTGACCCGCGTAGGACCCGCACAGATCGACACCGCAGGTCTCCAGACCGTCGGTGATGAAGACGATGATGTACTTGCGGCAGTTCTGCGCCGGATCGTCGGTCTCCTGGAACACCGAGTTGACGAAGTAGTTGTAAGCGTCATGGAGCGCGGCGCCGATCGGCGTGGTATTGGCGGTCATGAGGACCGAGGTCGCGTCCTCCGCCAGCGTGTATTCCTGCATGTGCGGCCGGATCGAGTTGTAGCTCACGATCGACGACGTGAAGCGCAGGAGCCGCTTGATCGCGGGAATGCTGTCCGAATCGATTCCCGCTTGCCAGTCACGCGGGAAGGGGACCATCGGCCAGAATTCCTGACCCGGCGGATCGGCGATGCCGCCCGGATAAGGATCGTAACCCGGAGGCCGCTTCGCAGTGGAGGGTGTGGCCGTCGGGTTCAGACCGGTGTCCAGGCTCAGCCCTCCGCAGTCGTCGGTGTAGGGGTTGCACGCCGCCGACGACGGGCAGGATCGATCCGCGAACGCGTCTTTCACTCCCTGCTGGGCGCTGCGATCGAAGTCTTCGAACGCGGCGTACATCCCCTGGTTGTGGCGGTCCCCACCGGGAACCGGCGTCAAGTCACGGACTCCGTCCGCGTCGTTGTCGTCGAAAGGCGGGACTGGGTGCCCGAGCGGCACGACCTGAGCAGGGTTGACCGAGCCCCACGGCGGATTCCCGTTGTCGAAACAGACCCCGCCCTTCGGACAGAGGGGGTTGGCCTTGTCGCGGAAGGGATAGAGCGCCGGGTTACCTCCCAGGTCGTAGAGGTCTCCGCGCATGTAGACGATCAGTTGCGGCGGCTGGAGCAGAATCTTCGCCGCGTCGGGGTCGGCCTGCGGGTCGTCGAACCCGCGATAGTCATTGGGGAGAGGACGATCGTCCGCGTTACCGTCGCCGTCCTGGTCGAGGTAGGCGCAGATCTTGTCGGTCCGCGGATCGTCCGAACCGAAGACGTCGGTGCAGGGCGCGCAGAGCAGCGGGCTGGCACCGCTGACCGGCGCGGGCGCCGTCGTCAGGCCCGGACAGGGAACGCCGGGCAGCGGCGGCGGGGGCGGCGGCGCCATCGCCAGCAGCCCGCGAATGGAAGCGGAGAACCAGTTCGCGATGACCGGCAGCGTGCTCGAGGCCGGAGCGGAACCCTCCACGGCGGTCGGCGGCGGAGCAGGAGGCTGGGTGGGGGTCCTCGTCTTCGTGAATGTCTTCGTCGCGGTCGTCGTGGGAGTGAACGTGTTGGTCGCCGTCGCGGTCACGGTCGGAGTCGAGGTAAACGTCGGCGTGTCCGTCGGCGTGTTCGTCTTGGTGAATGTAAAGGTGTTCGTCGGCGTATTGGTCGGCGTATTCGTCGCGGTGTTTGTGGCCGTGTTGGTCGGTGTGTTGGTCTTCGTGAAGGTGGGAGTGATCGTGAACGTCGGCGTGAACGTCGGCGTGTTTGTCTTCGTAAACGTCTGCGTGACCGTGAACGTCTGAGTAAACGTCGGCGTGATCGTCGCCGTCGCCGTCTTCGTAAACGTCGGCGTGAACGTATCCGTCGGCTTCGGAGTGAACGTATTCGTCACCGTGAAGGTCTGCGTAATGGTTGGCGTGTTCGTCTTGGTGAAAGTCTGAGTGATGGTCGGCGTCCGAGTGCCCGTCGGGGTGAAGGTGAACGTCGGCGTGATGGTCGGCGTGTTGGTCTTGGTGAAGGTATTCGTGATGGTCGGCGTATTGGTCTTGGTAAACGTCTGAGTGACCGTCGGCGTGAGCGTGAACGTCGGCGTGATCGTCGCGGTCTTGGTAGGCGTGTCCGTCTTCGTGTTGGTGAACGTCGGAGTAATCGTCGGCGTGAGCGTGATCGTCGGTGTGAGCGTGATCGTCGGAGTGTTCGTCGCCGTGCCCGTCTGGGTGAACGTCGGCGTGATGGTCTTCGTCGGGGTGTTGGTCTTGGTGAACGTCTGGGTGAAGGTCGGCGTAATCGTCTTGGTCGGGGTAAACGTAGACGTGCTGGTCACTGTGGGAGTGCTGGTCGATGTCGAGGTCGCGGTGGCCGTCGGCGTGCTCGTGATCGTCGGCGTGCTGGTGCTCGTGGGCGTGCTGGTGGACGTCGGGGTGCTGCTCGGGGTCGGGCTCGCCGTCGGCGTGCCCCACTCGGAGACCTCGATGACGATCTGCGGGTCGCTGTACTTGTTCCCGTATCCAGAGGGAACACCGTCGACCATCCTCAGGTGGAGCTCGCGGCCGGGCGCCCCCGCGTTGCGGTAGACGACCATGCCTTGCGATTGAGCCGCCACCGTGTCATAGCCCTTGGGGCCGAAGGCGCCGCTCCAGACGCCGGGTTGAGGAGACAGCGGGGGCGAAAGCGGGCCGTGCCCTCCCCCGTAGCTCGCCCAGGGAGGACGAACGTCAGCCACCTCCCAGGGAGGCGAATTCTGCACGCCGGTGCAGCCCCCCACCGGAGGGGTCGGCGTCGGAGTCCCGGGGTCGACATGCGTCGGATTGCAGATGTCCTCGCGGATGTAATTGCGCATGACCTTGTGGCCGAGCTGCAGGAAGCGGCCCGACTGGATGTCGGGGTACATCGAGGACGGGAACACTGTGTTGATGTTCGCTCCCCCAACGAGGGTCTTGGCGAAGTACAGCCACTCCATGCCACCGCTCTCGAGCGTGTTGTCCCCGGCCAGCTTCGTGTGCGCGCCTCCGCCTCCTCCCTGGTCGGCGCCGAATCGGGGATTCGGATTGCGGTAGGAGGCGAACGCCCAGTTGACTCCCTGGGCGCCGCTGATGACTTCGCGCAGAACGCTCTTGGCGATGCCGAACTTCGAGCCGTAGCTCGTCGTCGAGCTGCCCTGCGGATAGATGAAGTCATCCATGTAGGCCGGAAGGCCGTAGTAATCGAGGAACTCGTCGTGCATCGAGGTCGAGCTGTCCAGAATGAGCAGAACGTCCGTCTTCGCGCCGGAATTGGCCTGCATCAACTGGCGGTCATCGGGAAAGCCCGGGGAGGCGTTCAAGAAGATCAAGACCACGGCGACCGTGACCCGGTGGCGGACGGCAAAGCCGAGCAGACCGCGCGAAAGGGAGCGGGTCCGCGTCATGGAGTCACCGAGAAGGGAAGCCGGGCCGGCAGAGGCCCGAGCTCCACGTCCGCGACGAGGGCCTTCGAGTATTGCAGGACCGCGTCGTTTTGCCCGCCCGCGGAACGCACCTCGAAGCCATAGGTGTATTGGCCCCTCTCCTCTCCCTCATTCACGCGTCCGCCCCGGTAAAGCCGACGGCCGAGCAGACTCGGGCTCTGGACTCGAACTGTGATGTCCGAGCCGACCCCTGTGTCGCCGGAGAAGAAGCCGCCGCCGCCGTGGCGGTGACTGGGCAGGGGGAAGAGCACGTTGCCGAAGGGAAGATCCGGACAAGGCGCGGGCCGATCACAGAACTCGGGCCGACGCATGAAGTCCGACGGTGCCTCCATCGCGGCCGAAGCCCAGCGGAGGCCGGCGTCGGCCGAATAGAAAGCCCGGTTCACAGACCATTCGTTCGCGGCGATGCGCGACTCGGTGCTCGTGATCAGCATCAGGGCGATCCCGATCACGGTCAGGATCGTCAGAACGAGGATGGCGACGACTAAGGCGGCACCCCTCTCTCCTCGCCGGCGAATGCCTCGGAGCAATCTTCCTCGCCTGGGCTCGAGTACGCGTGTCATCGGATTAGCTCCCGGAGGTGTAGTTACGAAGGTTGATCTTCATGGTCTGCACCCGGCGGCGGTACTGGCCTGCCGTCGGGACCTGAGCGGAGTTCATGACGGTGTAGCCCGTGGCCGTCGGGCCCTTGTACGTCGGGTCGGAATCCTTGGAACGGGCGACCAGAGAAACCATGATCCCGTGGAGTCGGGGGCAGTGTCCCGGGGCGGCGCCTGCGTGACTGAAGGGATCGGTGACGGGAATGACTGCGCACCCTCCTCCCGGGATGACGGTGCACTGGAACTGAATGAAAGAGGGAACGGCCTCCCCGGGAACGTTCGGCGACCACTCGTCGGCGTCGATCGTAGTCGAGACGTTTGTGTCGGGATCGGTGACCGTCGGCGGGTTGGCGGCCTTGCGGCCGACCTCTTCATCGTTGTTCGAGTCGATTCCGTACGCGATCTGCATGTCTTCAACGTCGTCGGCCAGAGGCAGGATGTCGAAGCTCGTCTTTCCCGTGCCGGTATCGAAACGGCGTGTCCCCTGGGCCAGAACGGGGTGCTGTGGATCGGTATTGTCGATGAAGTAAAGGAAGTCGTCGAGGATTCCCGCGCGGTAGACGCGGGCAATGTTCTGCGGCGAGGTTCCGTCGAGCATCGGGTTCTCGTTGTTGAACTCTTTCGCGGGGTTGGCGTTGAAATCCACGGCCCCGAAGGTGTTGCTCGACACGAGCGTCGTGGGAGCCGAGATCACACCGACGTTGTAGGTCGTCTGCGGGTATTTCGGAATCGGAGTCGGGTCTGTCGGTGAAGGGGACGAGCAACCTCCGTGGATGTCGTCGTCGGCGGCGACGAGCACGAACATCGGATGGGTGCCACTCGCGCCTGCGGCGTAAGTGTCGATCGCCGCGAACTGCGGCCGGTTCACGGGGTCGTTGTTGTAGTGCTGGCCCAGAAGCGCGCTGCCCACGATCGGCGCGACGTTGAGCGCCGCGGCTCCGGTGCATCCGGCGCAGCCCGTCGCCGAATCGAACCCGAGGAGCGGGGAATTGATGACCCCGCGGATCTCGATCATGTCCGTCCCGTCCCGAACCGGTACGTCCGTGCCCGCCAGGTTCTTCACCGACGCTCCCGTGACGTTGTCGTAGCCGTTGGCGGATCCGATCGTGATCCCGCCCATGTTCGTGCTCGGATCGGGCCGATTCAGCACGGCCTGCGTGATGAAGAGGCCTCCCGCCCCCGCCATGCGGATGGCCCGCGTCATCTGATAGATGCCGTAGCGGACCGCCCCCTGCGCGTCGGCGACCTGCTGCTCGCTCTTGTTGATTCGGGCGCTCGCGTCGAAGACCGCGAGGATCCCGAGCATCGCCAGAGCGAGCAGGAAGACGACAACGATCATCTCGATGAGAGTGAATCCGCCGGAGCCCCGGCCGGATCGAGCGCCGCGCACGGGAGGTCTCAAAAGAAGCACGGCGGCGCTCCCCCGGCACACGGATCGGCAATCGAGAGATCGCTTCCGATCGTAGGATTGTTGAGGACCCCGCTGACGCGCGAGACGCGCGCCCCGATGCCCAGAGGTCCGCTGCCGGCTCTCACTTCCACATCGATCCGCTTGTACTGGAAGGGCTGGTTGGCAAGAACGACGCGGTTGGGCACAAAGACCACGCCGCTGGCTGGAGATCCTGGCCCCGCCATCGGCGGGAGGGACCACTGCGTGACCTGGTAGGTCACGGAGAAGGGATTGCGAACGGTCGAAAGGCTCGAGGGATTCGTCGGATCCGGCAAGAAAGCCGCCTGATCCTTGACATGGAACCCGACGGACAGCAGCGGATCGTCGAAGGTCAGGTTCATCACTTGTTCGAGGCGATCGCGCGCGAGGATGTGGATGCTCGTGTACTCGTTGGCGGAGTAGTTGGATTTGACGCTGGCGATAAAGAGGGGCGCGATGCCGAGAAGGACGAATCCCAGAAGAGCCACGGCGATCAAGAGCTCCACCAGAGTGAGACCTCTCTGGCCGGTGCGGCCGCTGCAGCCACGGCCCCGTCGCGCTCGGCTCTGCCCGTCCGAGAGTGAGTTCTCGGTGGCATGTTGTGCATGGAAAAGGAACATGTGACTGCCTCATGAGCGATTCCTGTGCCGTCACCCTCGCCCGACAGCAAGTGGCACGAAGATCAATAAGTTAGACAAATAGCGCTCCTCGGCTCAGAGGTGGGCAAGGCGATATTTCGTTACGGTTAGTAACAGCCAGCTGATCCTTCCGGCGGTCGCCAGATCGCGTTTATGCGTGGCTTAAACTGATGAGCACGGGGAGAAGTTCACGATGTGGGCACAAAGACGCCGTGTGGCGCCCGCGGAAGCGCTCGCGATTCTGTCGCGTCTGGAGTCGTCGGAATGGAAGAACGACGCCGAGCGCGACGATCTTCTGCGGCGCCTCGCGGCGACTCCCGGCCTTCCCCCGGAAGAGATCGGATGGATGGCGGGAGAATCCAACGATGCCATCCGCCTGGCGGGCCTGGCGATGTTGCGCCGCCTCCCCTTCGAGCAGGCCTCGGAGGCGATTTTCCCTCTGCTCTCGTCCCGGACCGAGCAGACCCGTATTCGCGCGATCGCTTCCCTCGAGACCCTGGGAGGGGACCGCTATCACGAGCGGATCCCGGGATTTCTGGCTCACCCCGATCCGGGAGTCGTGCTGGCCGGTCTCGACTGGCTCGAGCGTTACCCTCTCGAGGCGGGACTCGAGTGGATTGTCCCGGCTCTCTCGAGCACGGCCGCCGTGCGCCGCAAGGCATTCCGAATCGTCGAGTCGATCCCTTCGCCCAAGACCGCCCAGATCGCGCTCGCAGCCCTCGACTCCGAAGACCCGGACCTCCGTTTGCGCGCGATCGGAGTGCTCGCTCGTTATCCCAGCCCGGAGCACGTGGAGCCTTTGCTGCGACGGTCCAGCGATACCGCCAAAATCCAGGACGCGGCCATCGCCGCCCTGACTCCCCTGATCTCCGGAGACGACGACCGCTTCGACGACTTGATCCTCCCGCTGATCGGCGCCACGAATCCCAAGATCCGACAAATGGCGATGGTGGCCCTCTCCAGGCGGGATCCGCAGCGCGTGGCCGCCTCGTTTCTTCAGGGGTTCTGCGACAACTACAGTCTGGCGCGCGACCGCGCGATCGAGGGTCTTCGCGCGCTCGGTCCCCGTTTCATTCAGGCCTTTCTCGATCGCGACAACGACCGGAACCCCGGCGTCGCGGCGCTGGCCTCCTCCATCGCCGTCGCCGTGCGCACACCGGAGGTGGTTTCCCATTGCATCAACTACTTGACGGGCCCGGATTGGTGGCTGCGGGACCGAGCGGCGCAGGCGCTGGCCGAGATCCGCGACGAGCGC
Organism: Acidobacteriota bacterium; assembly: GCA_046728075.1. Classification (GTDB taxonomy): domain Bacteria; phylum Acidobacteriota; class Thermoanaerobaculia; order UBA5066; family Gp7-AA6; genus JBKPDV01. Next base: position 17,726 of record JBKPDV010000146.1, read on the forward strand.
GGGCTTCCCGCGCTGCTGCGCATGCTTGAAGACCCGGAGTCGGACATCTCGGCCGCGGCGGCGCTGGGGGTCTGGGGGACGCCGCAGGCACTGCCCGGTCTCCTCGAGGCTTTCAAGAAGGGGACTCGGGACCTGCGCCTCGAGATCCTGGACGCCTTCGGGCGTATTCCCGACCCGCGCCTGCCCCCACTGATCGAACAGATCATCAAGACCGTGCCCGACCCTCTGATCCGGGAAAAGGCGACGCGCGTCCTGGCGAATCGGGTCGGCGATGTGCCCTTCTACGAAAACCTGCCCGGGTCGCTCACGCGTTTCGAGCAACTCGATTTCACCCGCCCCTTCGAGCCGACCATGGTGGATCTCTTCCGACACGCACGAGCCGTGAACGCCTCTGACCTTCACATAGCGGTCGGCACCCGTCCGCACGTTCGGGTCACCGGACGCCTGACTCCCCTGCCCCTTCCCGAGTCCACGGCGGAACAGCTGGAGGCCTGGATTCCGCCCCTGCTCTCCGCCGAGCGCCGCGCGGAGCTCGCGCAGCGGCGCCAGGTCGACTTCTGCTACAAGGACTCGGAGCTCGGCCGCTTCCGAACCAACGTTTTCTATCAGCGCAAGGGCTTGAACGCGGTCTTCCGGCTGGTTCCGTTCGAGATTCCGAGTCTCTCCGATGTTGGGTTGCCCGAGAGCCTCTGGGAGATCACGACTTTTTCCCAGGGGCTGTTGCTGGTGACGGGCCCCGCCGGGTCCGGCAAGACGACGACTCTGGCAGCGCTCATCAATCGGATCAACGAGACCCAACACCTCCACATCCTGACTATCGAAGACCCGATCGAGTACGTCCACGTCATGAAGGAATCGTTGATCAACCAGCGCGAGGTTCCCTCCCACTCCAGTTCGTTCGCCAAGGCGCTCCGGCAGTCGCTGCGAGAGGACCCCGACGTCATCCTGGTTGGAGAGATGCGGGATCTCGAGACCATTTCCCTGGCCATCACCGCCTCGGAGACCGGCCATCTCGTCCTGGGAACGCTCCACACCGCGACGGCCGCGGCCACGGTCGATCGAATCATCAACGCGTTTCCTCCGGATCAGCAGGGCCAGATCCGGATGATGATCTCCGACTCTCTCAAGGTCGTTCTGTCCCAGGCGCTGCTGCCCCGGCGCGACGGCTCCGGACGGGTCGCGGCCTTCGAGGTCCTGCGCAACACATCCAACGTCGCAGGGCTGATCCGGGAAGGAAAGACTTTCCAGATCCCGACCGCGATGCAAACGGGGGGCGCTTCGGGCATGATGATGATGGACACTGCTCTGATGAACCTCTTGAACGAAGGAACCATCGACCCTCGGGAGGCATACAACCGCGCCCTGCGGAAAGAGTCTTTCGAAGATCTCCTCGCCGAAGAGGAAGCGCCAGCGTGAGCGGCAATCCCGGCCGGACGACCTCGGCCGGAACCCACGACGAGGGCGTCCAGGTCGAGGCTTTCGAGACTTACTCGGTCGGCACGAACCGGGTCGACCGGTTTCTCTCCATCCTTCCCAGACGCAACGGCTCGGACCTGCATCTGGCCGTCGGCTGCTCGCCGATCATTCGGATTGATGGCGAGCTCGAGCGAATTCGTTATCGGGCCTTGACCGAGGGGGATTTCTATAACCTGATCGGCCCGATCACCCCCGAGCGGCTCTGGCAGCTGTTTCAGGATCACGGAGACGTGGACTTCGCCTATCAGATGGGAGAAGAGGCGCGCTTTCGGGTCAATCTCCTGCGGCAGGAGCGTGGGTCCGCCGCCGTCTTTCGCCTCATCCCTGGAAAAGTCCCGACCGTGGAAGACCTGAGGCTTCCCGACGCCATCGCGGCGATCTACGACTCTCCCAGCGGCCTGGTGCTCGTGACCGGTCCCACGGGCAGCGGCAAGTCCACGACTCTGGCGGCGATTCTCGATCGGGTCAATCAACGCATGGCCCATCACATCGTCACGATCGAAGACCCGATCGAGTTCGTCCACGTCAACGCAAAGTCCGTGGTCACCCAGCGGGAGATCGGGCCTGACGTCCCCAACTTCGCCGAAGGAGTGAGGGCGGCAATCCGCGAGGACCCCGACTGCGTGCTCGTCGGCGAGATGCGCGACATCGAGACGATCCGGATGGCCATGATGGCCGCAGAAACGGGCCTGCTCGTTTTTGGGACGCTGCACACGAACTCTTCGGCCAAGGCGATCGATCGGATCATCGACGCCTTTCCGGCCAACGAACAGGAGCAGACTCGAATCGTGCTCGCCGAAAACCTTCGGGCGGTCGTCGCTCAGCAGCTGCTGCGCAAGAAAGGGGGAGGACGGATCCCCGCTTTCGAGATCCTGCTCGGATCGACGGCTTTGTCCAACTCCATCCGCGAGGGAAAGACCTCGCTCATCCAGAACCAGATCCAGACCGGCAAGTCTCGGGGAATGGTTTCCATGGATCAGTCGCTCGCGGAGCTCGTCCGCAACGGTCTGGTCGAGTCCGAAGAGGCTCTCGAGCGCGCCTTCGATCGAGAGACGTTCAAGGCTTTCCTGGCGGGCCTCCCGGCGCCTGGCGAGCCCCCGCGGCCGGGGGATCCGCTGCGCGCGAATCCGCCCCGGCCGACTTCGGCGCAGCCGTCGGCGCCGACCCCGGCGACGATGCGCCCAACGACAACCGTAAAGTGAAGAACGAACCGCCGCCCGGCCGCGCGGTCACCTCCACGGTTCCGCCGTGGAGCTCGGCGATCCGGGCGACGATGGCCAGTCCGAATCCCGCGCCTCCGGGCTTGCTCGAGTAGAACGGGAGAAAGATCTTTTCTCGGGAAGCGGCATCGATCCCTTCTCCCCGATCACCGACAGTCAGCCTCGCCTCTCCCTCGGCAGAGCCGCCTTCGAGCAGCAGCGCTTCCGGCTGTTGGCGCCTTCCGGGGGGCGTGGCTTCGATGGCGTTGCGCAGCAGGTTGACCAGGGCCCGGCGCAACAGAACGGCGGAGCCGGGCACGTCCGGAAACTCGCCGCGGCGTGCGACCGAAACTCCCGGAAACGCTGTCTCCGTCTCCGCGACGGCCGCCTCGGCGACCTCCTCGAGGCTCACCGTGGTCGGGAGGAACTGATCGGGCCGCGCGAAAAGAAGAAAGTCTCTCGTGACGCGGCTCATCTCCTGCGCCTCCTGGCGGATCGACTGGAGGTACTCGACGGCCCGTTCGGGGTGGCGCTGCGCCAGGTTTGCGAACCCGTCGATGGCGGCGGCCGCGTTTCGAAACTCGTGCGCCGCCCCGGCCGAGACCTCGCCCAAGTCCGCCAGGTGCCTCGCGAGGGCCACTCGCGCCTCCAGCCGCCTCACCTCCGACAGGTCGGTGAAGAGCGCCAGGACTCCGAGGAACCGTCCGTCCGCCCCGGAGGCGGCGGTGATCGTCACGCCGAGAACGCGCTCGCCTTCTCCCTCTCCCCACCGAACTTCCTGTCGTGTGATGGACTCCCGATGCGTCAAAACCGATTCGACGAGGGTCACCAGCTCCGGCGCGCGGGAGAGAGCCTCCCGGAGATTCCCTCCCCGGATCTCGCCCGCCACACCCAGCATCTCGCGCCCCGATTCGTTGAGCTCCACGATCCGCGCTTCGCGGTCGACGGAAAGCAGCCCTGTCGGAAGCGTTCGCGCCAGGGTGCGGGCGGCGATCTCCAGATCGTCTGCCCGCCCTTTCTCCGCGAGTGCGAGCCGCTCGAGCTCCGCTTCTTTCTCATGCAGGGCTTCGATCGTCGATTCAAAGCGAGCAATCAGGAAGTCTCGTTCGTCCGCGTGAATCGCGGCGGGCCCCGGCGCAGGCGGAGCCGAGCCGGCGGCGGCCAGCAGGCGGTCGTACGGCGCCAGCAATGTCCGCAAATAGAGCCAGGCCAAGATCGCGAAGGCCGCCCCCGCGAGCGGGACGAGCACGGTGGCCCAGCGAGCGTCGGTCCGCAGCGTGCCCCCCGGCCCCGGGTCGAGAGCGACCACGAAAACGCCTCGTGCGGACGCGGTCGCCGCCACGAGCAGCGAGGGATTCCTTCTCCATTCGGTACGCACCTCCCCCGGACGAGGCGCGGCGAGCGGAAGACTCGTCGGAGGTTCGACCTCGTGGCCGAAGCCCCGAATCCGGCGCCCGAGACCGTCGTAGAGCGCGGCGAAGACAACATCGGTTTCGAGGGCCACGCGCTCGAGAGTGTCGCGCGGCTCGCCGACGGAGACCCCGAGCCGGCGCACCATCTCGGAGGCCCGGTGCTCCATCTGGCGGGTTCCCCACTCGGCGCTCGCGCGGAAGAAAAAGAGAGTGACCAGGTTCAGGAAGAGAATCAGCAGAAGAGCGATCGACAGGAAGAGTCGGGCATCGCGCCGGAAGGTACGGGGAACCGGCCCGGTAGAGCTCACGAGACCGCATCCCTGGAAAAATTCTCAGCCAGCGCCAGCCCCAAGGAGCAGCGAAACAGGAACAGCCGATGTCGTTCCGAAATCATGCGAGCTAAGGCCAGAGCATCCGGTAACGACCCATGAGATCGTCACCAAAGAAAAAGGCGGCGATCGCGCCGAGCGCCAGGAACACGCCGAAGGGAAGGCGCATCTTGCGATCTCCCTTTTTCGCCGCAATCAAGGAGAGACCCACGAGGCTCCCGGCCACGGAAGAAAGCAGGACCGTCACGACGACGCCGGCGGGGCCCAGGAAAGCTCCGATCATGCCGAGCATCTTGACGTCTCCCAGTCCCATTCCCTCATGGCCCGCGATCCGCTCGTAGAGGAAAGCCACGAGGAAGAGCCCTCCCGCCCCGAGCACGGCTCCCCCCAGAGCGGAGAGCGGCGAACGGGTCGTCGAGAAAAAAGAGAGCAGAAGGCCCACTGGAAGACCGGAGAGTGTGATGCGGTCCGGCAGGATCTGGAACTCGGCGTCGATCGCGAGCAGGGCCAGACAGGCAGAACAGAGGAACGCTCCGCCGGCGAGCTCGGCCCAGTCTCGCGCGCGCAGGGCGACGAACACCCACAAGACACCGTTGAGGAGCTCGAGAACGAGATACCGGACCGAGATCGGAGCCCGGCAGACACGGCATCGACCGCGAAGGACGAGCCAGGATAAGACGGGCACGTTGTCGAGAGGACGCACCGGCGCTCCGCAGGAGGGGCAGTGAGAAGGCGGCGTCACGATCGACTCCCCCCGGGGAAGCCGGTGGACGAGGACGTTCAAGAAACTGCCGATCGCTAGACCAAAGAGGCCGGCCGCGATGGGCAGGATCGGGCCGTAACCCTGAAAGGGCGTGATCACAAGAGGCTCCGCGCATTTGCGGGCCGCGCGAAGAGCAGAACAGCCGCGAGCGTCAGAGCGGACAGGACCGAAACCGCGGCGCCGATGAGCACCGACAGAGGCCGGTAACGGAAGGTCACTCGATGGGAGCCGGCCGTCAGCGGAACTGCGCGAAAAAATCCATCCGCGACGCGCAACTCGGCGGGGTGACCGTCGGCTTGCACGGTCCATCCGGGAAATGCCAGGTCGGTCAGCACCAGCAATCCCGGTCCGTTGGACGTGATGTCGGCGACGACCTTTTCGGGCTGATCTTCGGCAAGGCGGGCGATCAGAAGCGGCTTGCCGGCGTCGCTCGTGACTCGAGTGTCCGGTTCGCGGTCGAGAAAGACTTCCCGGGTGAGGTCGATTTCGCCCGCCGCGACGCGGCTCCAGGCGCGCTCCGCGTCCGGCTCGATGCGATACCCGCGGACGAAAGAGAGGCGCGGCCGGTACGGAGCGAGAGGCGCCCGGAAAAAATCCCCGATCTTCTGCGACGGCAGCCGGGCCGGCCGGAAAGGCGTCCAGAGCACGCGGGCGCTCACGGGACCGGCGGCCCGCGCGGGGTCGCCCGCCGAGTCGATGGCGTCCGCAATGGCGCGAGCGGCCCGGGTCGGAAGCGCGGCCGCTGTTCGAACCGTCGGAACGCCGGTGAGCAGGTTCGTGTACCCGAGCAGCGACCCCCGTTGCCGGCGCAGAGTCTCCGTGCCGAAGGCGGGCTCGATCGACCATCGCGCGAGCTCGAGCATCGGGGGGGTCATGACTCTGCCGACGAGATGCGAGAGCAGCTCGAGCTCCCGCGGAGTGCGTCGGACCTCCGCTTCGGGAGCGAAGAAGAAGAGCGGGCGACTGGCCAGTGTCAACGAAACGACGAGAGCCGCGGCCGCAACGATGGCGAGCCCGCCGCGGGCGGCGGACAATCGAAGGCCCACGACTCCGAGCAGAAGCAGCGCCGCCAGGCCGAGACCTCCCGACCATCGAACGGCGGGAGCAGCGGAGGAGGCGAAGAGGAGCAGAGAGGCGATGACCGCGCCAGCCGCCAGAAGCCACCGCCGGGCCCGACCCGACTCGAGGAAGACAATCGAGTCGGCGCCGAGACCGGCGAGAGCCGCGATCGAGAACGAGGTCAACACGAGAGCCTTCGAGGGGTACCGAATGCGGTCGAAGGGCGGCAGGCTGCGAATCCAGGCACCGGGCGGTCCCGCGGCGGCGATCAGAATCCCGGCGAGCGCCAGAACGCTGAGAAGCCAGACGAGCCGCCGCCGCTGCCGTTCGAAATAGGCCGCGGCGACCGCGAAGAGGACCAGAGGCCCGACATAGAGCGAAGTCAGGTAGCCTGTCGCGGCCTCGCCGCCTGTTGATAGTCCCAACGCGGATTCGAGGGCTGCGGTGCCGGCGGTTCCCAATTCATGGTCCGTCGCGGGCAGAGCGACTCGGCGGTCGGAGTGCAGGAGAAGCTCTCCCAACGGGACGAGGGCCCATCCCGCCAGCGCCAGGCCCAGCAATGCGGCCAGAGCGATTCGGGCGGTCACACGCGCCCGGGTCGGTCGCGCCCATTGCTCCTCACCGCGCTCCCTGGAAAAGAAGGAGAAAAGGACCGCCGATAGCAGAGTCAAGGCCGAGATTTCCGGACTGCCGGCCATCGCCTGAAAACCAATCAAGAGCGCCAGGGCGATCCGGCTGCCCCTCGTCGAAACCCCTTCTCGGACGAGCGCCAGAATCCCCGGCAGATAAACCGCGGCCCCGAAGTGATTCCAATAAGCGGAAAGGGAAGCGGCATATCCCCCGCCGCAGAAGACCGCGGCCCCGAAGAGAGCGGCCGCTTCCGAGACAGCCTCTTCCCGCAGGAATCTTCTTGTGCCCCAGGCGGCGATCGCAAAGTGCAGAAGCAGATAGAGCGCGGCGGCCAGGCCGGGTGCGAGGAGAAACAGAAAACTCGGTGGGTAGAAAACACCCGACTGCAGATTGGCGAGCCAGGGTTCTCCCGCTCCCGAGAGCGGGTTCCAGAGCGGAATCTCGCCGCGGCGCAATCGATCGATCGTAAAGAGCTTCAGCGGGTAAAAGAAATCTCCCTGGTCACGAAAGCTGGGAGCCTGGTGCCCCATCCAGGCGGGGGCGAGCCAGAGGAGGGGGGGAATCATCGCCGCCGCGGATAAGACTCCGGAGAGCACCGAGCGGCGCGCGGTCACTCCGCAATTGTAGCCGCGAGTTGTCCGCGTTAACGGAAATCGGGAATCGAGGGAAGAGAGGAAGATGTCCGAAGCGGGCAATCGGTGGTTCGAGAAGGTGGGGCCGTCTCTCCGTTACTGCTGCGGCCCCTCCGGCCACTGAATGAAGGTGCCGTTGGAATAGATGATGTCCTCGTTGAAGTCCGTCGTCGTGCCGCAAGCCGGCGCGTCGGACGCGCCGTTGCGTCCGAAGCTGACGATGTTGTACCTCGAGAGGCCGTTGTTGACGTTGTAGACGAGGAAGTTGCCCCACCCGTCGCGCAGGGGCACGTTGCCGATGTAGGTCGGGGAGAGCGAGGAAAACGACGCGGTGTCGAGGACGGTGCCCAGAGCGATGAACTCGCCGCCCGCGCAGGCGGCCGTCGGGAACGCCGAGTTATCCACGTGGTAAGCCTCGACCGCCGTGGCCAGAGCCCGAATATCGCCCATCGTTCGCTTCTGCCGGCTTCGCTGGACGGCGTTCAAGAGGTTCGGAACCGCGATGGCCGCCAGGATGCCGATGATCGCGATCACGATCAGAAGCTCGACCAGCGTGAACCCCTTCTCGCGAGTGATCATCTAAAAAAAAGGGTCCCGAATACTCGGGACCCTTCTCCATTTCCATTTCGAGGATTGAAGTTCGGCGAGCTTACTGCTGGGTGCCTTCCGGCCACTGAACGAAACTGCCGTTGGCGTAGACGATGTCGTCGTTGAAGTCGGTCGTCGTTCCGCAGTTGGTCACCAGGCCGTCCTTGGTCTTGTTGCGTCCCGTGGACAGAATGGCGTAGTTGTTCGTGTCGTTGGCGTAAAAGACAAACTGACCCCACCCGTCGACCTTGGGCGGCTGGCCGATGTATGTCGGGCTCAGCTTGCTGAAGGAAGCCTGGTCGACAGCCGTCGCGGCGCCGATGATCGCGGTCAGACCCGTCGGGCAGGAGGCCGGAGGATAGGAATTGTTGTCAACGGCATACGCTTCGATCGCGGTCGCGAGCGCGCGCATGTCGGACATGGTGCGCTTTTGTTTGCCGCGCTGCACGGCGTTCAACAGGTTGGGGATCGCGATCGCGGCCAGGATACCGATGATCGCGATGACGATCAGCAACTCAATAAGGGTAAAACCGGACTGCTTCTTCTTCATCTTCCCTCCTAAGGGTGTTACAGGATTCCTACAACTTCTCTTTTGGATATTCAGCCGGTTACTCGCAAGACACGGGCCCAATCCGGAGGGACTCTAAGTCATTGACTTATAAAGGAAATCTCTTTTTGTCGGAAAACAAAACAGGCGATATTTGTCATTGAGGGCGGAATCCAACTGACTCTTTTTGTTCTTCGGGTGGATTGAGCGCCCATTCTTCCACGACATCCTTGTAGAGGCCGACCCCGTTGACGAAGTCGCGGAGAAAGATTCTTTCATCGGCTCCGTGCATCCGGGATTGATCGATGATGTTCGTGGGAATCGTCGAGTACCCGTAGGCGACGAATCCGCGATTTCGGAAGACCGCAGAGGTCGTAAAAGCGCCCCAGATGGGGACCGGTCCGAAAGGAATCCCCGGATAGTGGGACTCCGTAACCCTTCGCAGGAGCTCCGTAAAGGGGCTCGGATAGGGACTGGCCGAGGTCGCTTCTCCCACAAAGGAATCCCAAACTCCGATGCCGCGCTCCCGGCCGGCATCGACGACCCTCTGAGCGTAGGGCGCGGGAGACAGGCCGGGGGGAGTGGCGACGACGTAGAGGACGTGCGGTTTCCCTCCCGGGCCGGCGGGCCGGGGGAAGATCGGAGACCAGCCGGCTCGAGGCTCCAGAAAAGCTCCGTATCGGTCCGGTAGCACCTCGAGCTCCTTGGGATCTCGCCAAACCCGATCGAGGTGGCGCAGCGGATCGGTCAACGGGCTCGAAAGGTGGTTGGCGAGGATGTCAAACCCGAGGACCACCTGCGGATGCGGTTCGACAGCCTGATCGTGAAAGTGTCGCTGCCCGAAATCCCTGATGAGGCCCTCGAGCGGGCCCTTCTCCTCGGCCTGCATCTCGAGCACCGCGAGACCGGCCTGCATCGTCTCGAGGCCCCAAAAACGAACGTCGCGAAGGATCAACTCGTTGATCCCTCCCTCGTTCAAGACGACGCTCACTCCGGCGAACCAATCGGGCCTGTGCTCGAGGAGCCATCGCGAACCCCACTGCTGTCCGTGCTCCTCGCTCGCCTCGCCAAGGAAAAGCAGGTCCGACGCGGGGACGATTCCGTGCCGCTTCAAATTGGCCATCGCAAGCAGCTGCGCGATGGCCAGAGACTTCATGTCGTACGCTCCCCTGCCGTAGAGGTATCCGAGTTTGATCTTCCCTGAGAAGGGCGTGGCCTCTCTCCATCCGGGCGGGAAAACCTCTTCGACGTCCACATGATTCAAGAGGAGCAGCGCGCCCTCACGCCGCCGCCCGGGCAGCCGCGCGAGAATATTGCAGCGCCTGGGAGCGGGGCAGATGATTTCCGATTCGATGCCCTCGCAGTCCAAGAGGCGCTGGAGATACTCGACCCCGGCCTGCTCTCCCTGCGAAGCCCGGGTGTCGATCCGAACGTAGTCGTACAGGTTTCGGACTTCGGGTTCTTTCAGCCAATCCGCGGCAGGTCGGGTCTGATCGAGCTCGATCTGGGCAAGTTTTTTCCGGCTGCAAGCCGCAAGCAGCAAGAAAATCGCAACAAGCCCGAATCGGGTCGAAAACCGCAAGACAAGGAGCGGGGCCGCCCTGAGCCGGGCGCCTAACCGCACACTCCCCCATTTTCTGGACAGAAAAGCGTCCACAAGACGGCGTTGCTTCATGAATTTGTTAGAAGCCGAGGCTCCCTGGGGATTTTACCCCCCCGGGTCGCGCGGAGCGCCTCCCGCCTGCCTGCGGTCCAAGTCCTTATGACGGCTCCGGACCAAAATCCCACCGATCAGAAGAAGAAAGAGAACCGGCCCCCACCGCGAGATCGTCCCTCCGGGTACCCGTTCCTGCCATTCCAAGCGGTGCCGGCCTGAGGGAATCGGAACCGCCGAAAAGGCAAGCTGCGCGGGCACGACCTCGACCGGCCGGCCGTCGAGGAGGACATCGCGATAGGACCAGAAGGCTCGGAGAACGAAGAGCCAGCCCGGCTCCTGCATTTGGATTTCTGCGCGAAGGCGTTCGGGAGAGTCCTCCAGAACTGAGACTCGCCCGCCACTCGATCGACCGGATCGACGTTGTCCAGTGTCCAGGAAGGGTCCCGCCGAGCCGGCGATCAAACCCTGAAACGACTCGATCGAGCCCCTCGTTTCCTCCCATCGGTCAAGCAGCCGAACCGCGGGAAGAGCGAGACCACATTCGTCCCAGGACTGAACCAGATCCCCCCCGAACCGCTCGTAGCCTGCAAGAGGCTCCTGATCTCGGAATCGAATTCCCCAACGCAGGGCAAGGCTCGCGAACAGCGGCGTCGGATTCCCCGCGGCGACCAACTGCCGGGACACCCGGCGGAGACTCTCGACTCGCGAGAGATCGCCGTTGTCGAAGTCGAAATTCAAAACCGTCCCACGCTTCCAGAACGTCTGCGTGTGCTCGATCCACGTCATCCGGGTCCATTGATTGAGGGAGGGATCCGTGCTGTGCAACTGTTCCTCGCAAGGAGTCGTGGCGCGGTAATTCGACTCGCCGAGCGTCCGGAACTGGCGCCCCGGGTCGCGCCGAGCCAGAGTCCGGGCGAAGGCCGTCGGGGAGAAGATCTCTTCTTCTCGAAAGGTCTGGGCGATCGGCCGATCCGCCGCGATCGTAATGAGGCTGAGCAGAATCAGGCTGGCGATTCGCGACGCTCGGCCTCTGGCCGCGGCCCCGAGGGCCGCCAGCAGAGTCCCGATCCAGAGAAGTCCTCCTTCCGCGAGAGCGGCCGGCAATTGACGACCGGCCAACGCTGCCTTCTCCGGGGGCCCGCCGATCGCGGCAACGGCGATTCTTCCGGTCGCGGAGGGGAACAGGTGCGCGCCAAGGGCGAGCGCCGCCAAGGCCGCGCCGACGCCGAGCGCCCAACGCAGGCGCGGTCGCCGCTCGCGGCAGACCTCCAGTCCGAATCCGGCCAGGACAGCGAGACCGAAGACACACGCCACGATCAGTTTCTCCGGGTTGCGCAAGGGGATCGGTGAGCTCGCGCCGAGCCAGGAACGCGGGGTCAGAGCGGGGATCACCGCGACCGCGAGGCTGATGGCCGCGAGCAGCCGAGCCCAGCGAGCGCCCCGGATCCTTTGCCGCGCGGTGAGAACGAGGGCGAAGAGAGGAAAGGCGCCGAGGTACAACGTCGCGAAGAGGCCTGCCGTCTTGCCGTGATAGAGGGTCTGCCCCCACGTAAACGAATCGTCCATGCCCCACACCTCGCCGAAGGAGTAAGGCACGAGGAACTCCAGGAGCCGCCAGGGCGAGACCGAGTAATAGAAACTCTCCGCCAGCGTCATGCCGAGAACGCCCCGGTTCGTCTCCGGGATCCAGAGAGCGGTCGCAAGAATCTGAGGGGCGGCGAGGAGGGCGCCGAGCCCGAGGCCAAGCCCGAGGATTCCGAGCCGCCTAAGAGGCTGCTGCGACGACTCCTCGACCACGATCCAGAGGCTCGCGCACAAGACTCCCGTCGCGACGGTAAAGATGTCGCCCGCCAGCATGTCGAGACCGAAGAGAACTCCCAGCAGGCACGCGTCGGCAACGCGCGGCTCTTTCCGGATCACGGCCCAAAGAATCCAGGGCAGCAGCGTCATGCCCGGTTGAATGTGGAGAAACGACACTTCGGAAATGGAGACACCCGAGAAGACGTAGGTCACCGCCGCGATCCACGCCGCTGCCTCGGAGGTGCCGAGGCGGCGCAGGAGAAAGAGCATACCGACGCCCGCGATGGCCCAGTGCAGAATGGGATAGATCCTCAGGGCGAGCGGCAAACGGACGGCCGCGAGCAGCCACCGGACGGGATAGAGCGCGCCGGCGTTCGGGTTGGCCAGGAGCGGACGGCCGCCGGAAATATCCGCTTCCCAGATGGGCAAGCGGCCTCGGGCGTAGGCGTCGTGGACGGCCGACTCCGTCGGGTAGTTGTACGGAGAGAGGTCCCGCCCCCCAAAGGACCGCGGTCCAAAAAGGGGGTCGGCATAGACGAGAACCGTCAACCCGAGAAAGAGCGGAACGGTCCAGCGACGCTCGAGCCAGCTCTTCATTTCCGGTCCCGCAAAAAGCGCCCCGCCGACAACGCCACCAGCGTCAAGAGGGCGATCAACGGTCCCCATCGCGACACCTTCCCGCCCGGGACCTCCTCCGTCCATTCGATCCGATGGGATCCTCCTGGAATCGCGACGGCCGAGAACGCAATCTGGGCCGGCACGACAGCGGCCTCCCGCCCGTCCAGGAGAACGCGCCGCCACTGCCAGAATTCACGCAGCACGAAGAGCCATCCCGCATTCCCTGCCGAGGTCTCGATCAGAAGACGCTCGGGAGTCTGTTCGACGAGACGGACCCTCCCGCCGATCGCCGCGCCGGTCGATCGACGGCCGGTCTCCAGAACGACGGAGCCGGGAGTCAGCCTCGGAATCGCTGCCAGCGCTTCCGGCGCGGACAGCTCCTCGCGCCATTGTTCCAGCAAACGAATGCCTGCGAAGGGGCGAGCATGCTCGTCCCACGCGCAGATGGCGTCTCCTCCGATCGCGTGATAACCCGCAAGCGCCTCCTGGCCGTGGAAGCGAGTCCCCCATCGCAAAGCCAGCGTGCCGAAGAAGGCCTCGGCGTCTCGGTACCGGGCCGCGTGCGATGACAGGTTTCGAAGGCTCTCCATTCGCAGAAGATCTCCCGAGTCGAAGTCGGAGTTGAACACGGTCCCGCGCCCCCAGAGAGCCTGGGTGTGCTCGGTCCACGTCCGCGCCGGGGAAGGAGGCCATCGCGAGCCCGGCTCCGTCAATCCGGCGGGCGTCTCTCGGTAAACCGACTCTCCCAGCGTCCGGTAAAGACTCTCCGGGTCGCGACTTCGTTGCAGCCGCGCGAACGGAGTCGGCGCGAAGACGTCGTCTTCGCCGGCGAGCTCCGGAATCTTGCGGGTCGCCAGAATCGGAACGAGCGTCAGGAGCACGAGGGCGATCGCGAGGCCCGGCGCTCTCCCGCGCCGCGCCGCCTCGAGCGCGGCAACGGTCAACATCCAGAGCAGCGCTCCCTCGGTCAACGCTTCGGGCAGCGACGCGGCCGCCTGCGGAATCTGCGACGGGGGTCCTCCCGTCATGCCGACCGCCAGGCGCGCCGCGGTCTGCCGACTCAAGAAGGACGCGGCGGCGGCGAGGAAAAGAACCACTCCGACGGCAAGCGCCCCCCGCGAGGGAGACGGCGCGGCTGCGAGGCGGTCGAATGCGAGCGAAGCGAGAATCGCGAGCGCTAAGGCGACGGAGACCGCGAGCTTCTCCGGATTCCGCAAGGGAAGCAGCGAAGGGAACCTCCAGAATGCTCTGGGCAAGAGTGCCGGAATCACCGTCGCGAACAGACCCAGAGCCAGGAGCGCCTTCGCGAAGCGCGCGCCCGGCGCGGCGCAACGCGCCAGAATCGGCACCGCGATGAGGGCGAGCGACCCGGCGTAGATGGTCGAGAAGAGGCCCAACGGCCGGCCGCGGAATAGCCCCGGGGCCCAGGTTGCCTCCGGCTCGAGCTGCCACGTCGGCCCGAATGGATAGGGAATCAAGAGCTCGAGCAGCCTCGCGGGCGACAGGGAATAGAGCGTCACCTCACCGATCGAAAGGCCGATCGCGCGCCGCGTCTCTCCCGCCCATAAAGCCGAGGCGACAATCTGCGGCGCCGCGAGAAGGGCAGAAAGGCCCAGCGCCGCGAGAACCTCGAGCGCCGCCTGCCGTCGATGGGAACGGTGGGCTTCCCTCAGAGTCCAGAGAACGCAACAGGCGATTCCGGCCAGAATGGTGAGCACTTCCCCGGCGAGAAAAAGCAGGGCGAAAAGAAGCGAGAGCCAGAGGATCCTTCGAGTGGACCCGGCCTCTCGTCCCGCCAACACCCAGACGATCCAGGGAAGGCAAGCCATCCCCGGCAGATAGTGCGGAAAGAAGACCTCGGAAACCGCCACTCCGGAGAACACGTAAGTCGTGGCGCCCACCCATGCCGCCGGCGCGGAGACCCCGATCCGCCGCAACAGAAGAAGAGTCCCGGTCCCTGCGGCGAGCCAATGGAGAATCGGAAACAGGCGCATCGCAAGCGGAAAGGAGAGGGGCGCGAGAAGCATCCGAACCGGATAGAGCGCGCCCGCGTTCGGGTTGGGAAGAAGAGGCCGGCCCCCCGAGATGTCGGGCGACCAGAGCGGCAGACGTCCGCGCGCGTACGCGTCGTGAATCGTCTTTTCCATCGGGAGGTTGTAGGCGACAAGATCGCGACCCACGAAATTGCGGCGCGAGAAGAGGGGATCCGCATACACCGCCGCCAGGAGTAGCGCGAGTCCTCCGACCGCGAGACCGACTCCGCCTCGGGACGGCGTCAAGCGACGCGCCCTTCCCTGGCCCCTCGGGCAAGGAGGGCCGCCCCGGCGAGAAAGAAAAGGATGGGACCCCAAACCGACGCTTTCGCTCCCGGCAGGCGCTCGCGCCAGTCGAGGAGGTGACGGCCTGCGGGGACCCGGATCGCCGAAAACGCGAGCTGCGCCGGAGCCACTTCGACTGCATGTCCATCGAGAAGCGTTTCGCGATACGGAAAGTAGCCGCGCAGGAGAAAGAGCCAGGTCGGGGCCGGCGCGTCCGTCTCGAGCCGAACCCGCTCCGGTGTCTTCTCGATCACGCGCATTCTCCCCTCGACGGAAGCGCCGGCGCCCACGCGTCCGGTTTCAATAACGATCTCCCCGGCTGTCAGCCGCGGCAGCGTCCTCAGCGCACCCACCGCGTCTTGCTCTTCCCGCCAACGAGTCAGAAGACGGATGTCCGGAAAGGGTTTTTCGTGCTCGTCCACATCCTGCAGAAGGTCTCCGCCGATCCGGTGATAACCCGCTCGCGCGGGCTCTCCTTTGAACCGGACCTCCCAGCGCAGGGCCAGGTCGCCGAAGAAGGCGCTCGAGTCGGTAAAGCCTGCGGCCAGTGTCGCGATGCGGCGCAGGCTGGTCACGCGGGAGAGATCGCCGACATCTGCGTCCTGGTTGAAGATCATTCCCCGGCGCCAGAGTGCCGGCGTGAAATACAGCCAGCTGCGACGCCAATACTCGAGGCGGCCGGGGTCGCTCCCGGCCCAGGCCGTGTCGGGAGTCGGGGATGCCGGAATTGCAAGGGTCCGATAGGAGCCC